>NZ_JBHXRW010000008.1:132083-185433 GCF_042716635.1 Streptomyces sp. NPDC058664
GCGTTTTTTTGTTCGACTATCGTCGTCTCCGTCACACCTCTCCAGGATCCACCTTCGTCCCGGGGGGTGGTGCTGCGGCCTCCGCGCCGCTGGACCCCTCTGCGCACCGACGCCCTCCCAGTGGATTCCAGGGGCCACGTGGTGCGACGATCACTGGAATCCGCCCTCGGACGAGGGCACGTCGGTCCCCCCGCCCGTCGGCTGCTCCCGTGCGGCCCGGCTGCGGGTCAGGACGCCGCAGAGACGGCGTCCTGACCCGCGCGGTGACCTACGGCTCGGTCCACGCGTGACCTACGGCGTGGCCTCCGGCGCCGGGGCGTACCCCGCCGGACGGGTCGTGAACGTGCCCCGGCCCTGGGTGCGGCCGCGCAGGCGGGACGCGTAGCCGAAGAGTTCGGCCAGCGGCACCGTCGCCGCCACCACCGCCGTACCGGAGCGGGTCGTCGATTCCGTGACCCTGCCCCGGCGGGCCGCGAGGTCGCCGAGCACCGTGCCGACGGACTCCGCCGGGACGGTGACCGTCACCTCCGCCACCGGCTCCAGGAGCGCCGGCACGCTCGCGCGGAGCGCCTCGCGGAGCGCGAAGCGGCCCGCCGTACGGAACGCCATCTCCGACGAGTCCTTCGGATGCGTGGCGCCGTCCGTGAGCGTGACCCGGACACCCGTCACCGGATGGCCGCCGAGGGGGCCCTCGACGAGGGCGTCCCGGCAGCCGGCCTCGACCGCGCGGACGTACTCCTGCGGTACGCGACCACCCGTGACCCGCGAGGAGAAGGCGAACTCCTCCTCCGTTCCCGTCGGTTCGACGTCGATGACGACGTGGGCGAACTGGCCCGCGCCGCCGTCCTGTTTGACATGGCGGTACAGCAGACCGGTGACGCCCTTCGTCACCGTCTCCCGGTACGCGACCTGCGGACGGCCGACCGTGACCTCGAGGCCCCGGTCGCGCCGCAGCTTCTCCACCGCGACCTCCAGGTGCAGTTCGCCGAGCCCGGACAGCACGGTCTGGCCCGTCTCCGGGTCGGACCGCACGACCAGCGACGGGTCCTCCTCGGTCATGCGGGCGAGGGCCGTCGCCAGACGGCCGGTGTCCGTGCCGCGGCGGGCCTCCACCGCCACCGAGACCACCGGGTCGGCGGTCGTCGGCGGTTCGAGGACGACCGGCGCGGACGGATCGCACAGCGTCGCCCCGGCGCGGACGGTCTTCGGCCCGACGACGGCGACGATGTCACCGGCGCGCGCCGCGTCGACCTCGGTCGCCCGGTCGGCCTGGACCCGCAGGACGCGGGCGATCCGCTCGGTGCGGCCCGTGACGGCGTCGAGCACGGTGTCCCCCTTCGCGATCGTGCCCGCGTAGACGCGGACGTAGGTCATACGGCCGGTGGCGGTCGCGCTCACCTTGAACGCGAGCGCGGTGAACGGCGCCGACGGGTCCGCCGGGACCTCCCCGCGCACCGGAGGCATGTCCGGTGGCGCCGGCAGGTACGCGACGACGGCGTCGAGCAGCGGCTCGATGCCGCGGTTGCGGTACGCAGAGCCGCACAGCACGACCACGGCCTCGCCGGTGAGGGTGAGGTCGCGGAGCGCGCCCGTCAGGGTGCCGGGCGACAGCGCGTCGCTCGCGCAGAACTCCTCGAGGGCTCCCGGATGCAGCTCCGCCACCGTCTCCTCCAGGCGTCGCCTGCGGCGCCGGGCCTCGTCGCGGAGATCGTCGGGGACCGGCTGCTCGGTGTACGTGTCGGCGCCGTCGGCCCACACGTACGCCCGCATCCCGACCAGGTCCACGACGCCCGTGAAGCCGTCCTCGCGCCCGATCGGGAGCTGGACGGGGAGCGGGACGGTGCCGAGGCGGGTCCGGATCGACTCCACGGCGCCGTCGAGCTCCGCGCCCGCCCGGTCCAGCTTGTTGACGAACGCGAGGCGCGGGACGCCGTGCCGGTCGGCCTGCCGCCACACCGACTCGCTCTGCGGCTCGACGCCCGCGACGGCGTCGAAGACGGCGACGGCGCCGTCGAGGACGCGCAGCGAGCGCTCCACCTCGTCGGAGAAGTCGACGTGCCCGGGAGTGTCGATCAGATTGATCCGGTGTCCGGCCCAGTCACAGCTGACGGCGGCGGCGAAGATCGTGATGCCCCGGTCCCGCTCCTGCGGGTCGAAGTCGGTGACGGTCGTGCCGTCGTGGACCTCGCCGCGCTTGTGGGTGGCGCCGGTCAGGTACAGGAACCGCTCGGTGACGGTGGTCTTGCCGGCGTCGACGTGGGCCAGGATGCCGAGGTTACGGATGTCGAGAGTGGTACGCACGGTCTCGTGCCTTTCGCTGCTGCGTGAAGAACAGGGCAGCGCGATTCCCGGACGACGGTCAGGTGGGAGACGTCGTCACGGGCGGCGATGGCGGGCGCGCAGCCGCCACCGCTCGGCGGAGGAGGCGAGGATCACGTCGTACCGGGCACGGGAGGAGGACACGGCGACGGCGGCACGGCTGCTGCGCACGGTCTTCTCCCCTCGGACAGGTGGACGGACTGCTCGGCGGCGCACCGACCGGTGCGCCGAGACGTGAGTGTAGGGAGCCGAACGCGCCCCGCGACAGCGGTTTTCGCCCTCCGGTCACACCGGGCAGGGACCGCTAGCGTGCGGCGAGCCGCTCGAGCAGGACGGCGCTCCGCGCCAGCAGGGCCCGCTCCTCGTCGGTGAGTTCGGCCTCGATGGCCTGCGCGAGCCAGCCGACCCTGCGCCCGCGCTCCGCTTCGAGCGCGGCCCGGCCGGCGTCCGTCAGCTCGACCAGCGACTTGCGCCCGTCCGTGGGGTGCGCCCGGCGCGTGATCAGGTCCTGCTCCATGAGCAGTCCCACCGCCCGGGCCATGGACTGGGGGCGCACGCGCTGATCGGTGGCGAGGTCGCTGGTGGTCATGGCGCCGTGGCGGTCGAGTGCGCCGAGCACGGCGACCTGGCCCAGCGGGATGCGGTCCTCGTGGGTGACGCGTCGGGTGAGCTTGCCCATCGCGGTGCGCAGTTCGGCGGCGATGGCGGCGGCTTCCGGGGTGGGCATAGGGGATTTTAGCCCGCTGGTCGGCAAGGCTCCGCACGTGTCCTCCGCAGCGATGCTGTACAGCAATTCTGCACAGCACTGCTGAACAGTTTTGCTGTAGGGTTTGGCGCTGTCGGGCTCAGCGCCAGCGCTGTCGCAGCCGGGGCCGCGACATACGACAACGGGAAGGACCTCCCATGTCCGCACAGGTACGCGAACCCGCCGAGAACGCCGACGCCACCATCGAGACCGTCACCGCCCGCCGGATCATCGACAGCCGGGGCAACCCCACGGTCGAGGTCGACGTCGTCCTGGCGGACGGCTCCCTGGGGCGCGCGGCCGTCCCCTCCGGCGCCTCCACCGGTGCCCGGGAGGCCGTGGAGTTGCGCGACGGAGACTCCGCGCGCTGGCACGGCAAGGGCGTCGACCGCGCGGTGGCCCACGTCA
This sequence comes from Streptomyces sp. NPDC058664, assembly GCF_042716635.1. Classification (NCBI taxonomy): domain Bacteria; kingdom Bacillati; phylum Actinomycetota; class Actinomycetes; order Kitasatosporales; family Streptomycetaceae; genus Streptomyces; species Streptomyces sp. NPDC058664. The sequence goes on from NZ_JBHXRW010000008.1 coordinate 135,556, forward strand.
ACGGGGAGATCGCGGCGTCCGTACGCGGCCGGGACGCGGCGGACCAGGCGGGGCTCGACGCCGCGCTGATCGCCCTCGACGGCACCGCCACGAAGTCCCGGCTCGGCGCCAACGCGGTCCTCGGCGTCTCCCTCGCCGCCGCCAAGGCCGCCGCCGCGGCCCACCGCCGGCCCCTCTACCGCTACCTCGGCGGCGCCGGGGCCCACCTCCTGCCGCTGCCGATGATGAACATCGTCAACGGCGGCGCCCACGCCGACAATCCGCTGGACTTCCAGGAGTTCATGATCGCGCCCGTGGGCGCGGACACCTTCGCCGAAGCCGTCCGCATGGGCAGCGAGGTCTTCCACACCCTGCGCCGCGACCTGCTGGCCGCCGGGCACTCCACGGGCGTCGGCGACGAGGGCGGCTTCGCCCCCGCGCTGCGTACCGCAGAGGAGGCGCTCGACTTCGTGATGGCCGCCGTCGAGCGCACCGGCTACCGCCCCGGCGCGGACATCGGCCTGGTCATGGACCCGGCGTCGTCGGAGTTCTTCCACGACGGGGTGTACGACTACAGGGGCGAGGGGGTACGCCGTACCCCCTCGGAGAACGCCGACTACCTGGCCGAGCTCATCGACGCCTACCCGATCGTCTCCATCGAGGACCCGATGGCGGAGAACGACCTGGACGGCTGGCGCGAGCTGACCGCCCGCGTCGGCGACCGCTGCCAGCTCACCGGCGACGACGTGTTCTGCACCGACGAGACGCTGCTGCGCGAGGGCATCCGCACCGGCGTCGGCAACTCGGTCCTGATCAAGGTCAACCAGATCGGGACCCTGACCGAGGCGCTGGCCGCGGTGGACACGGCCCACCGGGCGGGCTGGACGGCCGTCATGTCGCACCGCTCGGGCGAGACGGAGGACACCACCATCGCGGACCTGGCGGTGGCGACCGGCTGCGGTCAGATCAAGACCGGCTCGCTCTCCCGTTCCGACCGCACGGCGAAGTACAACCAACTGATCCGGATCGAAGAGGAGTTGGGTGCCTCGGCGCGGTACGCGGGCCGCTCCGCGCTGCGTCGGGCGTGAACGGCGGGCAGAGGTCGTGAACGGCGGGCAGGGGTAAAGTCCCTGCCGACCGCGAGGAACCGGCCCGGTTCCCCGATCGAGGGGCGGAGACGCGAGATGACGGCGACCACGTTTCGCATCGGCGGGGAGCTGAGCGTGCGGAGGCTCGGATTCGGAGCCATGCGGCTGCCGACCGAACCGGGCCCCGCCCGCGAGGCCTCCCTCCAGGTGGCCCGGCGAGCCGTCGAGCTCGGCGTCACCCTGATCGACACCGCCCACATGTACGGCTGGGGAGCCAACGAAGAGCTCCTCGCCGAAGCCCTGCACCCCTACGCCGACGGGCTGCTCATCGCCACCAAGGTCGGCATCGCACGTGCCTCCACCCCGGACGGGTGGAGGCACGACGCACGGCCCGACGCCCTGCGCGATCAGGTCGAGCACGCACTCCGCCGGCTCCGCGTCGAGCGGATCGAGCTGCTCCAGCTGCACCGCATCGATCCGCGGACGCCCCTCGCGGACCAGCTCGGGACCTTGCGGGAGCTCCAGGCCGAGGGGAAGGTCGGACGGATCGGGCTGTCCGAGGTCACCGTCGCCGAGCTCGACCGGGCGAGGGAGATCATCGACGTCGCCAGTGTGCAGAACCGGTACAGCCTGTTCGACCGCGAACACGAGCCCGTGCTCGCGGCCTGCGAGGCCGCGGGAATCGCGTTCCTGCCGTGGCGGCCCGTCGCCGGAGGGGCGTCGACGGGCGCGGCGGCCGAGCTCGCCGCCGTCGCGGCCGAACTCGACGCCACCCCCGCGCAGGTGTCCCTCGCGTGGCTCCTCGACCGCTCACCGGTCGTCCTCCCCATCCCCGGCACCGCCCGGCAGGGACACCTGGAGGAGAACGTCGCCGCGGCACACCTCCACCTGGAGCCGGCTCAGCGCGACCGCCTCGACCGCCTGTCCGGACAGGCGTAAGAGGGGCTGGGCTTCACGCTGCTACGCCGGGAGAGCGCCGTCCGCCGGCTGGAGGAGGTCCCAGCGGTTGCCGTACAGGTCCTCGAAGACGGCGACCGAGCCGTACGGCTCGTGGCGCGGGTCCTCCATGAACTTCACACCGGCCTCCGTCATCCGGGCATGGTCGCGCGCGAAGTCCTCGGTGTGGAGGAAGAACCCGACCCGACCGCCGCTCTGGTTGCCGATGGAGGCCTCCTCCGCCTCGTTCTTGGCGCGGGCCAGGAGCAGACCGGCGTTGCCGAGACCGCCGACCCCTGCGGCGCCGCGCGGGCGGACGACGACCCAGCGGCTTCCGTCGCCCCGGTCGGTGTCCTCGACCAGGTCGAACCCGAGGGCGTCGGTGTAGAAGGCGATGGCCTCGTCGTAGTCACGGACGACGAGGGTGACGAGTGCGATGGACGGCATTACCCCAAAGTAATACCCGGAACGGGAGGAATCTACCCGCGTCCACCCGCGCCGACCCGGGCGCGACCCTCGTCACATCGAGGGTCGGACCGAGGGTCGGGGAAGGGGTGGGGGAGGGGACGGGTAGAGGGTCGGAGAGGCGCCCGCCTCCGTGCCCGGTGCGACAATGCCCCGCATGGACGCAGAGGGGTTCGACCGGCTCGCGGCCCGCGCGCGTGCCCTCGCCGTGCCCGGGACCCGGCGGATCCTGGGTCTCGCGGGCGCCCCCGGCGCCGGGAAGTCGACGCTCGCGGCACGGCTCGTCGCCCGCCTCGACGGGCTGGCGGTCCTCGTCCCCATGGACGGCTTCCACCTGGCCCAGGCCGAACTGGAACGCCTCGGCCGGGCCGGCAGGAAGGGCGCGCCCGACACCTTCGACGCCGCCGGGTACACCGCGCTCCTCGCCCGGCTGCGCGCCCCCGAACCCGGCACCACCGTCTACGCGCCAGCCTTCGACCGGGCCCTGGAGGAGCCGGTCGCCGGGACGATCGCCGTCGCGCCCGAGGTCCCGCTCGTCATCACCGAGGGCAACTACCTCCTCCACGACGAGGGCCCCTGGGCGACGGTCCTCCCCCTCCTCGACGAGGCCTGGTACCTGGACCTGGACGCCCACCGCCGCGTCCCCCGGCTCGTCGCCCGGCACGTCCGCTTCGGCAAGGACAGGGCCCACGCCGAACGCTGGGTCAGGGAATCGGACGAGGAGAACGCCCGTCTCGTGGCCCGGGGCCGCGACCGCGCCCACCTCGTGGTGGCGATGTCATAGGCGTCGGGCAGGATGATCCCGCCCGCCGGGCTCCGGCGGGTCGCAGGCATTATCCGGACTTTTGGGGAATCTTTGAGAATCAAGAGACTGGCCGCGCTGGCGCTGAGCGCCGTGACGGCCGCTGTCGTGGGGATAACGGCTCCCTCGGCTTCCGCGGAGACCGCGCCATCGCTGGAGGTGGTGTTCAACAAGCCGACTCCGCGAGGCACCGCGGGCCATGACCGGGCCATCGAGAACCGACTCCTGGACCTGATCGGCAAGGCCACGCCGACGTCCAGCATCCGGGTGTCCCTGTACGAGATGGAAGACGCACAGGTCGTCGACGCGCTCATCAGTGCCAAGCAGAGAGGCACCGATGTGCGGGTCCTCAGCGAGCGCTGCCCCTGGGACGAATTCAGGACCACGTGCACGGAGACCCCGGTCGAGGAGGTCGTCCCGCAGGCCGCCCGCCTGGCGCAGGCGCTCGGCAACGCCCCTGACGGCAAGCCGCGCGTGGTCCTCTGCGTCAAGGGCTGCATGCAGACCGTTGACATCAACCACGACAAGTTCTGGCTGTTCAGCGCATTGAGCGACGGCACGACGAACGTCGCGGTCCAGTCTTCGCACAACCTGGGGTCCACCACTCCCGGGCTCGCGGACAACATGGTCATCAGCGCGAACGAGGCGCAGATCTACCAGGGGTACGAGCACACCTGGAACACCATGCGCGCGAAGGAGCTCGCGGGCGGAGCCAACAGTCTCTGGCCGGAGATCGACACCGCCGGGACCGGCGACTTCAGCGGTCACGCGGGCACGGTCGCGGCGTGGCGCTACCCACGGAAGGCCAGGAGCGACAGTGGGGTGCTCAACGACCCGGTCGCCAGGAGCATCGCGGCGCTCGACTGCGCCACCGGCCCGGAGGTCCACATCGCGATGGCCTCGTGGGGCGGCCGCGCCGAGGTCGACAAGGCGCTCCTCGCCAAGGTCGACCAGGTCGGCGCCAACGGCAAGCGGTGCGCCTTCCGGATCGTGACGGCCGGCACCCCGGCGAAGGCCGTGGCCCTGGAGCCGGACGCGGCCCACCCGAACCGGGACGTCCAGCTGTGGACGGTCACGGCGAACCAGCTCAACGGGGCGTCGGGCGGGCTCCACTCCAAGTACGTGCTCCTGTCCTGGGCCGACGCCGACGGTGACCACCGTGTCGTGCACACCGGTTCCGACAACTTCAGCGACCCGGCCGTCGGCGCCGCCGACGAGTCGTCGCTGCGTATCACCGACGCCGGGATCTACGGCCAGTTCAAGGCCAACTGGGAGTGGCTGCGCGCGCAGAACGACCTGACGGCGAACAACCTGACGGACATCCCGTTCCTCTACACGTACAGCGACAAGCAGGTCACCCCCTTCACGTTCGGGACGACCGAGTTCAAGACGTTCCGCAACCCCAAGCACTCCGACTTCAAGAGCCCGGCCACGCTCTCCCGCAAGTCCGTCAAGGGCGACTTCAACGGCGACGGCGTGCTCGACGTCGTCACCCTCAACGACGACGGCCTCGACGCCCAGGGCAAGAAGACGTTCTCCTTCGAGACGTTCGCCGGCAAGCCCGACGGCCGGTACTTCCCGGGCGTGAAGTCCTGGAAGGCCAACTCCGACTGGGGTTATTACGCCAGCATGCGTCTCACCAGTGGTGACTACAACGGCGACGGCCGGGACGACGTCGCCGCGCTCTACACCCGCGCGGGCACGGGTGAGGACTGGTCGTTCTACACGTTCCTCGGCCGGGCCGACGGCACGTTCGCGGGACCGGTGCGCGCCTTCGACGCGCTCCCCGGCTGGGGCAAGACGAGTCAGATGAAGATCGTGAGCGGCGCGTTCGACACCGGTGACCAGCGCGACGACATCGCCGTCCTGTACACGTACGCCGACGGCGATCTCGGCCTGCACACCTTCACCGCGAAGGCGGACGGCACCTTCAACGCCTCCTTCGGCTCCTGGAGGGTGGAGGCCGGCGTCTGGGGTTCCGGTGACCGTACGACGATCGTCAGCGGCAACTTCGACGGCGTCGGTGGCGACGACATCGGCGCCCTGTACGACTACGTGGACGGCTCGGTCGGCGTGCACACCTTCCTCTCGCAGGCCAACGGCGGCTTCAGTGCTCCCTTCCAGGGGTGGAAGGAGCTCAACTGGGGCGCCGCCGAGAACATGCAGCCGACGTCCGGTGACTTCGACGGCGACGGGCGCGACGACCTGGCCTCGGTGTACAAGTACGCCGTCCCGGCAGGAGAAGCACCCATGATGGCCGTGCACATCTTCGCCACGGAGGCGGGCGGCGGGTTCAAGGCGCCGTACCGCGGCTGGTACGGCGAGTACTCCGCCTCGTCGGTCACTGTTCCGTCGTCCTGACGCGCGGGTGCCCCGGCCGTCAGGCCGGGGCACCCGGGACCGTCCTGCCTCAGGAAAGAGCTAGTTCTCCCAGGCGGCGGCGCCGCGCAGCAGATGGTGGTCGGCGATGCCCGAGCAGCCCACCGCGTCGCCGCGCACCGTCGTGAAGAAGTGGTAGCTCAGGAAGACGTAGTCGATCTTCGCGTTCTCGGTGGTGTGCGTCGAGCAGGTCGTCGTGGCGGTGTTCTCACCGGTGCGGCACCGGTCCTCGGTCTGGTCGCAGCGCGTGCCGAACCGCTCCTTGTCGTTCTCGTCGACCTCCTGGAACACGCCGGTCGACGGCGCGCCCTTCTCGTCGGTCCCGTGGTTGTAGAGGACGTTCATGTCCGGGTGCTCGGGGCGCTGGTTGAAGTCGCCCGCGAGGACCACGGGGTCGCCCGCGTTGGCATAGTCACGGGTGAGCGCGGCGACCTTGTCGATCTGCTCGGTGGTGTTGGCGTCGCGCCAGTCGATGTGCGTGTTGCAGGCACGGACGGGACGCCCCGTCACCTGGGTCTTCACACAGAGGAGGATGCGGTCCTCGCCGGCGGTCGCCTCGGGGAGGAAGGTGACGCTCCGGGTGGTCATGTCGATGGAGCCGGTGCCCTTCGACAGGATCACGAGGCCGAAGCGCTCGTCGGAGTCGATGATTTTGTCGGGGGTGGGGTCCCACCGGGAGCAGCCGTCGGCGGTCGGGAGGGCCGCGCCCCAGACGCTGTCGTAGGTGGTCCCGGTGCGGTTCGCCAGGCGGTCGCGGAGCAGCGTCCACTGCCCGTAACAGACCTCCTGGAGCATGACCAGGTCGGTGTCCCAGTAGTCGATGGCGTGGACGACGGCGTCCAGCCACTCCGTCTTCTCGGCGCTGGACGGCCGGTCCTCGCAGGTGGAGGAGGCGCCGCAGATGTTGTACGAGATGAAGCGCGGCTTGGGCGCGGTGTCCTTGTCGACGACGTCGGCCTGGACGGGCCCGGCGCCGCCCGCGAGCAGCAGCCCGAGGGAGAAGAACGCGGCGAGCAGCGCTCTGAGTGATGCGCGCACTGATGATCCTTTTGAAGGTGGGTGTCGGAGTGCGCATGGTGCCACGTGCCCCGTCGGGCCCGTGAAGTCGGCCATCAGTACGATTCACTGTCATGGCCATGCATGACGAACCCCAGGACGGACACCAGGACGCGGTGACCCTGCTCCACCGGCCGACCCGCGCCGACCTCCTCACCGCCGTCCTCGTCAGGGAGCGGCTGCGGCGGCTCCACATCCTCCGCTGGGCCGTCGTCCTGCTCTTCGGGGGGTTCGCCGTGCTCGCGGCGATCGCGCAGACGGGCTTCACCGTCTCGACGGGGCTCTTCCTCCTCGTCGCCGCCCTGTTCTGGGCGACGCCCCACCTCCAGGCCAACCACGCCCTGCGTACCGTCGAGTGGCAGGGCGAGTACCGCGCCTCCGTCGGCGAGGGCGGGATCGAGACAGAGACCGCGCACGTGCGGCTCCTCCAGCGCTGGTCGGTCTTCCGCGGTTACCGCGAGACCCGTGACCACTTCGTGCTGCTCAGCCGTGACCCGAACATCCTCCTCGCCGAGGTGCTGCCCAAGCGCGGGCTCGGCTCCCCGGAGGACGTGGAGCGGCTGCGGGAGCTCGTGGGGCGGCACCTGCCCGGCGTGTGACCCTCCGTCAGGACAGGGCGTGTCGCTCCGCCGCCTCCGCCAGCGCGCGGACCAGGGGATGCGGGCGCGTGCCGTCGCCCGCCAGCTCCGGCTGGAAGAGGGTCGCCAGGAAGAAGGGGTGCGAGGCGAGCTCCGCGACGCGGACCCCGCCCTCCTCGTCCGCGCCCGTGAACCGCAGGCCGTGCGCCCGCAGGGTGTCCAGGTGGCGGCTGTCGGGGCCGTACGCGCAGTGGTACCGCTCGGTGGTCCGCTCCGCGCCGAGGGCCCGCTCGGCGAGCGAGCCTGGAGTGACCCGTACGACCCCCTCGTGGCCCACCAGCGAACAGGCGAGCGGTGCGATCAGCAGGTCGCCCGGGGCGGCCGCCGGGTCGTTCTCGGCGTGCGCGGCGCCGGTCAGGCCGCAGACGTTCCGCGCGTACTCCAGGAGGACGTGCTGGAAGCCGCCGCAGGTGCCGAGGAACGGGACACCGTCCTCGCGGGCCGTGCGGATCGCGGCGAGCGCCCCCGCCTCGCTCGCGTACGGGCTGCCCGGCAGCACCCACACCGCGTCGAAGCCCCGCACCGCGCCCGGCGTCTCCGCGTCCCCGGTGGGGATCCAGTACGCGTCGAGGACGAGGCCGTCCCGCTCGGCGAGCGCGTCGAGCAGGACCGGGATCCGCACGTGCGAGCGGACGTGCGGGGAGCGGTCCCCGACGAGGGCGAGCCGGGGGGCCCGGGCGGCGGAGCGGGGAAGGGGGGTCGTGTGCATGGCCACCATCCTCAGCGGCGGCCCCGGTTCACGTCCAACGATGATTCCCGCACCGTCCATCACGAACGCTTATGACGCTGATGACGTGGTGGATAGGGTGACCGCATGACGAACGATCAGGACTGGGAGCGCCGCGTCACCGCGCTCTGGGAGAGCCTCGACGCCCACGAGCCCGCCGACTTCCGCGCCCGCGTCGCCGAACTCGCCGCCGAGCGGGGCACCGACGACCCCGCCGCCCTCTTCGAACAGGGCGCCGCCCACGACTCCACCGGACAGCCGGAAGAGGCCGTCCGGTACTACCGGCGGGCCCTCGACCGGGGCCTCACCGGACTCCGCCGCCGCCGGGCCGTCATCCAGCTCGCCAGTAGCCTGCGCAACCTCGGCCGGCCCGACCGCAGCGTCGAACTCCTCACCGCCGAGCGCGGCATCCCCGCCGACCGGCTCGACGCCGACGAGACCGCGCTCGCCGGAGCCGTCGACGCCTTCCTCGCCCTCGCCCTCGCCGACACCGGACGCGACCGCGAGGCCGCGTCCCTCGCCCTCGGCGCCCTCGCCCCCCTGCTGCCCCGCTACAACCGTTCCCTCGCCCACTACGCGCGCGCCCTGCTCACCGCCCCCGACGGGTCCTGAGCCGGCGGCCCGGATGGACCCGCACCTCCTCCGCACGTACGTCACCGTCGTCCGGCTCGCCTCCTTCTCCGAGGCCGCGCGCGCCCTCGGCTACACCCAGTCCGCCGTCTCCCAGCACGTCGCCGCCCTGGAGGCCGACCTCCGCCTGCCGCTGCTCACCCGCAGGCCCGTCGCCCCCACCCCGGCCGGGGAGCGGCTCGTCGAGCACGCCGGGGCGCTGCTGCTCCGCCTCGACGCGGCCCGCGCCGACCTCGGCCGGTTCGCCGCCGCACCCCGCGCCACCCTGAGCGTCGCCGCCTCTCCGCTCGCCCTCCATCCCCGTACCCTCGCCGCGCTCCCCGCCACCGGCGTCACCCTGCGCGGCCTGCCGCGCGAACAGGTGCCCGCCGCCGTCGCCACCGGCGAGGCCGACGCCGGGCTCGTCGACGGGATCGCCGCCCCCAGCGACCCGCTGCCGCTGCCCGACACCGGCCCGCTCACCGCGACCGGCGTCGCCGAGCAGCCCCTCGCCGTCCTCCTGCCCTCCGCGCATCCGCTCGCCGGGCGCTCCGGACTCCGCCTCGACGACCTCGCCGACGCCCGCTGGCTCGACGCGCCCGCCGCCGGCGTCCCCCTCGACCGGCTGCGGGCCGTCCACGGCGGACCCGCCGGACGCGGCTTCCGCACCGCCCTGCGCTATGAGGGCACCGACACCCGTACCCTCGTCGCCCTGGCCGCCGCAGGACACGGCCTCGCCCTGCTGCCCCTGCCGGTCGCGGCCGGCGTCCCCGGCGCCACCGCCGTCCCCCTGACCGCGCCCCGGCTCGTCCACCGCACCGAACTCCTCCTCCCGGTCGGCGCGCCCGCCGAACCGGCCGGGCCGGTGGCCGAGTTCACCCGACGGCTGGGGAGCTGACATCCGCAGTCGCTACCCTGGGCGCAACGGCGACGGAAGGCGGACAGGCGTGGGGTGGCTGCGACGAGGACCCAGGCGGGACGGCGACGACGCACCGAGGGACCCCGAGTTCGCGTACTTCTCCCAGCGCGAGGCCGCGCTCTTCCGCAAACAGGTCCGTGAGACCTTCGCCGAACTCGGCCTGGAGGTCTCCGTCTACGCCGACCACGTCATCGACGACAAGGGACGCCGCTTCGGCCTCGGCAACCTCGCCGCCGTCTGCCACCAGGACCGGCGCGGCCCCCGCGTCTGGCCCGACACGATCCAACGGCACATCGGCCTGGTCGTCCGCGCCATGGACGGCCCCTCCGCGCTCGACACCCTGCCGCCCGAGCAGATCCGCTCCCAGCTCTACCCCCGGGTCGTCAGCGGCGACGGCATCGACGCGACCGCCTTCGGCTACGCGCGGACCGTCGCCCCCGGCCTCTACGAGATCCTCGCCCTCGACCTGCCGGAGAGCGTCATGATGCTCACCGACGAGGCGCTCGAACGGCTCGGGGACCACGCGAAGCTCCGCGACCGGGCCCTGCGCAACCTGCGCGGGCTGCCCGTCGAGGAGCACGAGACCGTCCGGGACGCCGACGGCATGTGCTTCGAGATCATCCTCGGTGACTCCTTCTACACCGCGAGCCGCGTCCTCGACCTGGACGGGGTGGCCCAGCGCGTCACCGGCCTGCCGCTCGGCGAGCACGGCGCCCTGGTCGCCATGCCCTTCCGGCACCAGCTCGCCTTCCACCCCATCCGCGACACCTCGATCATCCCGGCCCTCGGCGCGATGGCCTCCTTCGCCGCCTCCGGGTACGAGGACGTGCCCGGCGCCATCAGTCCGTACGTCTTCTGGTGGCGCGGCGGCACGCTCACCCAGCTCAGCGAGCACGACGAGGAGCGGGGGGAACTGCGGATCGTCGTCGGCGACGACTTCCAGGAACTCCTGGAACGGCTCATCGCCCAGGGCCCCGACCGCCGCTGAGCGGCCGCGGCGGGAGGCGGCCCCGGACAGGACACCGCTCGCCGAGGACGCCGCCGTACGTCGACGCCGTCGTACGGAAGAGCGCGCCGCACGCGCGGGGCGCGCCGCTCACCGGGGCCGCCGGGATCAGCCGTCCGTGAGGACGACCGCCGACTCGCCGGGGAGCCGCAGGGCCCCGTCCGCCGCCGGGCTCTCGACCGGCTCCCAGGCCGCGAGGACCCGGTCGCGGCCGTTGGAGCCGAGCGGGATCACCGCCGGCTCCTTGCCCAGGTTGACGGCCACCCGCAGCACCCCGCGCCGGAAGACCAGCCAGCGCGCCTCCTCGTCGAAGGCGACCTTCACACCGGCCAGGTCCGGGTCCGTCAGGTCCGGCAGGGTGCGGCGCAGCGCGATGAGCTCGCGGTGCCAGGCGAGGAGGCGCTTGTGCGGGTCCCGCTCGCGCTCGGCCCGGTCGAGGACCGAGCGGTCCCGGGTGGCGGGGTCCTGCGGGTCGGGCACCTCGTTCTCGTCCCAGCCGTGCTCCGCGAACTCCCGCCGCCTGCCCCGCCGTACGGCCTCCGCGAGCTCCGGGTCGGTGTGGTCGGTGAAGTACTGCCAGGGCGTGGTCGCCCCCCACTCCTCGCCCATGAACAGCATCGGTACGGAGGGGCCGGTGAGGACGAGGGTCGCCGCGCAGGCGAGCAGGCCCGGGGAGAGGGAGGCCGAGAGCCGGTCTCCCAGGGCCCGGTTGCCGATCTGGTCGTGGGTCTGGGCGTAGCCGAGGAAGCGGTGGGCGGGGGTGCGCTCCCGGTCCACGGGGCGCCCGTGGTGCCGGCCCCGGAAGGCGGAGTACGTGCCGTCGTGGAAGAAGACGTGCGTGAGGGTCTTCGCGAGCGCCGCCATCGGGGCGCGCGCGAAGTCCGCGTAGTAGCCCTGCGACTCACCGGTCAGGGCGGTGTGCAGGGAGTGGTGGAAGTCGTCGTTCCACTGGGCGTGGAGGCCCGTCCCGCCGAGGGCGCGCGGGGTGGTCGTGCGCGGGTCGGCGAGATCGGACTCGGCGATCAGGAAGTGCGTGCGGCCCTGCTCCCTGGCCAGCTCGTCGACGGCCGCCGACAGCTCCTCCAGGAAGGTCAGCGCCCGGGTGTCGGCGAGCGCGTGCACGGCGTCGAGCCGCAGCCCGTCGATCCGGTAGTCCCGCAGCCAGGCGAGCGCGCTGCCCTGGAAGTACGCCCGGACCTCGTCCGAGCCCGGCGCGTCCAGGTTCACCGCCGCGCCCCACGGGGTGTGGTGGGTGTCCGTGAAGTAAGGGCCGAAGGCGGGAAGGTAGTTCCCCGAAGGACCCAGGTGGTTGTGCACCACGTCGAGGACCACGCCCATGCCGAGCCCGTGAGCCGTGTCCACGAACCGCTTCAGCGCCTCGGGACCGCCGTACGGCTCGTGCACCGCCCACGGCGCCACCCCGTCGTACCCCCAGCCCCGCACCCCGGGGAACGGGCACAGCGGCATCAGCTCCACATGGGTGATGCCGAGGCCCGCCAGTTCCCCGAGGCGCGCGGCGGCGGCGTCCAGGGTCCCCTCCGGGGTGAACGTGCCGACGTGCAGCTCGTACAGGACCGCGCCGCGCAGCCGCAGCCGGGGGGAGTCGTGCCGCCAGGCGTACCCGGAGTGGTCGACGACCGCGCTGAGCCCGTCGGGCCCTTCGGGCAGCCGGCGGGAGCGCGGGTCGGGCAGGACGGGTCCGCCGTCCAGGGCGAAGCCGTACCGGTCGCCGTCCTCGGCGGGCACGACCCCCGTCCACCAGCCCTCGCGCTCGGCGTCCCGGTCCAGGGGGTGGCCGGAGCCGTTCAGCTCCAGCGTCACCCGGTCACGGGCGTTCGGCGCCCACACCTCGAAGAGCACGGAAATCCCCTCGTCGACGGACCGACCACTCGGCGGACCAGCGAATCAGCGAACGACCACCGCGACCATCCTGGCAGTCAGGAGTCCGCCGCGCCCGGCGCGTCCCACACGTAGTTGATCGCGCGCTCGAACGTGTCGTAGCCCGTACGGGCGAAGGACGCCGCCATCGGTACGTTCCCCAGGTCCGTCGCGGCCCGGATGCGGGGCACGTCGGTGGCGGCCAGGATCCGGGTCCCCTCAGCCAGGATGTCGTCGATGTATCCGTGCCCGCGCTGGGCGGGCAGCACACCGATGTACGCGATGACGTGGTTGTAGTTGTTGCGCGCGGGGACGACGAAGCCGACCGGCTCACCGCTCTCCGGCAGCTGCGCCACCCGCCACCACTCGCGCGGGGACGCGTAGTGCGCGAACTCCTCGTCGAAGTGCTGCTCCGCCGCTTCCCGCGCCGTGAGGCCGGAGGCCAGTTCGGCCCGGCCGTGCGCGTCGAGGGTGCCCTCCATCACCGGCGTCATCAGCGTGACCAGGTCCTCCCGGTCCCGCACCGGGCGGAACTCCAGACGGCCCGTCGGCTCCGGTACGGGGGTGCCGGGACGCCACTCCAGGCGGAGCCGCTCGACCAGCGGACGGGCCCCGGTGCGCGTCAGGACCGCGAAGACGGACTCCAGGAGGGACCGGACCTCCGGCACCTCGCGCCAGTCCGCCGGCATGAACCGCCCGAACTCGGGGCGCCGGCCACCGGCCGGGATCACCGCGGCCGTCGCGGTCTCCAGGAGCCGCAGGCCGATCTCCTCGCGCGCCTCGGCGGGCAGCTCGGGGGAGAGGTCGAAGAAGTCGAGCGCCTGCGGTTCGCCGCCGTCCTTGTTCGTCCACCAGGCGAGCCGGCCGACGAGCCGTTCGCCGTCGAGCGCCACCCACATCCACTCCGGGACCCGGCGGCCGGTGGCGAGGTCGTCGGCGAGCTCGTGGTCGAGGGAGTAGGTGAGGCGGAGGAACAGATCGAGTTCCTCGGGTCCGGCGAGCGGACGTATGACGAGGTCGTGCGGGGTGGAGGAGCGGCTCTCGTGGGCGGGCGTGGTCGAAGAGGACGCGGTCACGTCGTGTTTCCCCCTGGGGATCCGGTGCGGAGTCCGCAGACCGTAGCAGCGATCTTGTGGGACCGAAACGGAGTTCCCGGGCCGGGCCCGCAGGCCCCGGGAGGCACCCCGGGCGGGGCCCTTCTGGACACTTCGGGCCCGACGGACCGACAATCACGGGTGTGACGACCCCTTTCGAGCTTCCGGCGAACTCACCTCGGCTGACCGACGCCGAGCGGGACCGCGCGCTGGGGCTGCTCCGTGAGGGCGCCGCTCAGGGCCGCCTCTCGCACGACACGTTCCTCTTCCGGATGGAGCGCGCGCTCCAGGCCCGCCGGCCGGACGAGCTCGACCTGCTCACCGCCGACCTGAGGACCGAGGGGACCTGGACCCGGCGGGTGGTGGGCGCGGTCGAACGGATGTCCGCGTTCACGGCGCGGCTCGGACGTGCCTGGCACGCGGAGCGGCTGCCGAAGCTGCTGCTGCCGCTGCCCGGTCCGCACCCGCTGCGGATAGGCCGCGACCCGGTCAACGGACTCCGGCTCAGTCACGAGACCGCCTCCCGGCTGCACGCCGAACTCTCGCTGCAGAGCGGGATGTGGGTGTTGCGCGACCTCGGTTCGACGAACGGCACGACCGTCAACGGGCGGCGGGTCACGGGCGCGGTGGTGGTGCGCGCGGGCGACGTCGTCGGCTTCGGCCAGATGTCGTTCCGGCTGTCCCACGGCTGAGCGCCCGGTTCCGGGACGTGCGTGACGGTGGTCGCCCGGGTCCGCGGCTGACCGCCTCCTGACGCCGGAGCGCACGGGAGGTGCGGGCATGCGCCGGACGTCCGGAGGCCCGCGGACGTCCGGGGGCGCGCGGGGCTTCCGGAGACGCGCAAGGCGTCCGGGGCGCGCGGGCGTTCACCCGGCCCGGCGTCAAGCGTCCGGGGCCCGGCGCGTGCGGCGGCCTTCACCCGTTCGGCGGTACGCGGCGGGCGGTGCGGCGCGCGCGGTGATGGGCTGGGGAGACGCGCGCCACGATCTCCGGCCGCGGCACCCACCGCCGATCGACAGGGGGCGCGATGAGCGACGAGCCGAAGCAGGGCAGAGGGAACGGTCGGCCGGAGTCGCCCGGGTCCGAGGACCCCTGGACACGCCTGCCGCCCATGGCCCCCGCGGTGCCCTCGGGGCCGACCGCCGGTACGTCGGGTGCGTTCGGGCCCCGCTCCGGAAGGTCCGCCGTGGTCCCCGGCCGGGTCGGGCCCGTGCGGCCGCCGGGGCGCGTGCGGACCGCGGCCGATCCGGTCGCCGGACCCGACGGGCCGGCGACCGGATCGGCGGGAGCCTTCCCGCCCGGGTCGAGGACCGTCGCCCCGAGCCCCCTCGACCCCGGCGCCTCGCGCGACCCGCACGGCATCCACCGAAGGCTCCGCGAGGAGTTCCCGCTCACCTACGACCCGCTGCTGCGGGCCTGGGTGCTCTCCCGGTACGCGGACGTGGCCACCGCGCTCACCGACAGCCGTTTCACCCACGGGCACCGGCCCGGTGACCCGCCGTGCGCGCGGGCCCACGTCGACGTCGACGTCGAGGCCCTGCGGTCGGTCACCGAACGCACCGCGCACGTCCTGGCCCGCCGGCTCGCCGAGCGGCCGCAGGTCGACCTGGTCGCGGACTTCTGCCACTGGCTGCCCGCCGGAACCGTCGCCGCCGCCGTCGGCGTGCCGTACCGCGACATGATGCGGCTCGTGCGCGGCCGGGCGGCCGGGGCGCTCGCCGGCGAGTGCGGCGGGCAGATCGCCGTACGGGAGAAGGCGCTCGCGTCCTTCCTCGGCAACGTCCTCGCCGACCCGGACCAGGTCGCCGCCCTCCGTGACGCCCCCGCCGGGCTCGTGGACCGCGCCTGGACCGAGTCGCTGCGGCGGGACCCGCCGGTGCAGATCGCCGTGCGCCGCACCGGCGCCGAGGTCCCGGTCAGCGGCGGAGTCGTCCCGGCCGGCGCGTCCGTCGCCCTGCTCATCGGCTCGGCGGGCCGTGACCCGGAGCGCTTCCGCGAGCCCGACCGTTTCGACCCGTTCCGCGACGACCCGGGCCAGCTCACGTACGGCACGGGCTTCTGCCCGGCCGTCGTCCTCGCCCGGCTCGAAGCCGAGTACGCCCTGCGGGCCCTGTTCGCGGCGATGCCCCGGCTCCGGCTCGCCGACGGTTTCCGGCCCACGGCGACGGGCCTGGTCACCCGGGCGCCGCGCAGCCTGATCGTCCGCCCCGGCGGCTGACGCGGGGTCCCGGCGGGAGTGGCGAGCGGCCCCCCGACCGCTGCTAGGGTGACGTGCGCTCGTCAAGGAGCCCTTTTTCATACCACTTTCAACGGGGATTCAAACATGAAGATGCGTCATGTCCGCGCCGTCGCCGTCGCCGCCGTCGCGGTCGTCGCCCTGACCGGCGCCCGCGGCTCGGGCGGCGGTGGCTGCGACAACAGCAGCAGCAGCGGCAGCTCCGGTTCCAGCAACCACAACGACAACGACAGCACCTCGGGCGGCACGTCCGGCGGCTCCCTGCCCGGCGGCTCCAGCAGCGCCGACAAGGCCGCCCGCGACGTGACCATCGACGAGTGCAAGTACGACCCCGCGACCAAGAACCTCGTCGCCCGGATCACCGTCAAGAACGACGGTGCGATGGACTACGACTACAACGTCACGATGAAGTTCACGGGCGCGGGCAGCAGCGTCCTCCCGGCGACCGCCATGAAGGCCGGCATCGCGGTCGCGGCGGGCGCGTCCGCGAAGGCCGAACTGACCACCCCGTACATCGGCACCGGCGACGGCTCCGAGTACACCAAGTGCGAGGTCACGCGCGCCTCCCGCTTCTGATCACCTGCTCGCCCGAGCGCTCCCGGGGCACCCCGGGAGCGCTCAGCCGCTCAGCCGCTCAGCCGCTCAGCCGCTCAGCCGCTCAGTCGCCCAGCCGTGCGAGGAGCGCCACCGGCCGCTCCGCGAAGAGCTCCGCGAGCTTCAGCTCCGTCGCCGGACCGCCGGTGAACTCCCGTACTCCGTCGAGGACATCGGCCCAGCGGCCCTCCGGCAGCACCAGCTCCGTGTCCTGCCAGCCGCCCGCCTCCCAGAGACGCAGGGAGAGCCGCGTCACCGCCGTGACCACCTCGCCGGAGCGGGCGAACGCCAGACAGTGGGCGGCGGCCGGGCCCTCGGCCGTCAGCGGGGTGTACGTGCCCATGGCGCCGAAGACCTCCGGGCGTTCGCGGCGCAGCCGGAGCGCCGCCCGCACCAGGGCCGTACGGTCGTCGTCCGCCCCGACCGCGAACGGAGCCCGGTTGTCCGGGTCCACGAGCGCCCGGTACTCCCGCTCCGTGTTCTGGTACAGCTCCGGCACCCCCGGCATCGTCAGCTGCGCGAGGAGCACGCCGAGCGCGTGCGCCCGGATGTGCGGCTCCAGGGCGAAGGCCGCCTCCGAGGCCGCCCGGAGCGGGATGCGGCCGGGCCCGGCCGCCGCGAACTCCGTCACGGCGCGCTCGTACTCCGCGTCGGGTTCGGTCCAGCTGGTCCGCAGCCCCGCCTCCCGTACGGACTTGAGGATCGCGGGCGTGAGCCGCTCCGCGTCCGGGCCGCCGAAGCCGAAGGCGGTCTGCCAGGCCGTCCACGCCACGTGCGCGTCGGGCGCGGGCACCCCCGCCACCTCCCCGAGCAGCTCCGCCCACACCCGCGGGCACTGCGCGAGGACCGCGACGGCGGCCCGGACGTCGGCGCTGCGCTTGGTGTCGTGCGTGGACAGCACGGTGCCGGTGCCCGGCCAGTCCCGGGCGATCCGCAGGCAGTACGCGTGGAACTCCTCCACCGACACGGCGGGGCGTCCCGCGTCGCCGCCCACCTCGTTCGCCGAGAGCAGCGGGGTGTACCGGTAGAAGGCCGTGTCCTCCACCGACTTGGCCCGCAGGGCCGAGGACGTCTGCGCGAACCGGGCCCGGAAGGCCCGGTGCTCGGGCCCGTCCCCGAGCGTGCCGAGCGCCAGACCCCGGACGACGTCGACCGCCGCCGCCTCCTCCGGCACCGCGAACGCGGCCTTCGCGCCGCGCGCCGCCTCCGGCGTCAGCACCTCCTCGTCGCCGGTCCGGTAGGCGCGGTAGACCGGGACCCGCACGAGGAGTTCACGGACCGCGGTGCGCAGCGCCCAGGGGGCGTGGTCCCGCAGCTCCGGGTCGTCCGCGCAGATCCGCTCCGCGATCCGGGTGAGCGCGGCCGTCTCGGCGGCCAGGTCGTGGCCCACCACCTCGTACGCGGCCCGCCGCTCGGTCGCCTCCCACTGGCCGCCCCTGTCCCCGGACTTTCCGACGAACTCGCGGTACAGATCGGCCAGTTCGGCCGCGCCCAGCGGGTCGGTGAACACGCCGTCGAGGTGACGCAGGGCGTCGTAGCCGGTGGTGCCGGCGACCGGCCAGGCCGTGGGCAGCGTCTCCGCCCCCGTGAGGATCTTCTCGACCACCGTCCAGCAGCGGCCGCCGGTCGCCGCCGCCAGGTCCTCCAGGTAGCCCTGCGGGTCGGCGAGCCCGTCCGGATGGTCGATGCGCAGCCCCTCGACGACCCCGTCCCTGACCAGCTCGACGATCTTCCCGTGGGTGGCCGCGAACACCTCGGGCTCCTCCACCCGCACCCCGATCAGCTCCGAGATGGTGAAGAACCGGCGGTAGTTCAGCTCGGTGCGGGCCAGCCGCCACCAGCCGAGCCGGTACCACTGGGCGTCGAGCAGCTCGTCGAGCGGCAGGCCCTCCGTGCCGGGGCGCAGCGGGAACTCCTGGTCGTCCAGGCGCAGCACCCCGCCGGAGACCCGCAGCCGGCCCCGCACTTCGGGGAGCCGCGCGGGCAGCACCGGAAGCAGCAGCCGTCCGCCCCCCGCCCGCCAGTCGATGTCGAACCAGCGGGCGTACGGCGAGTCGGGGCCGTCGCGGAGCACGGCGCGCAGTGCGTGGTTGTGCCGGGGCGAGGCCGCCATGTGGTTGGGCACCAGGTCGACGACGATCCCGAGCCCGTGCGCCCGCGCGGTCGCGGCGAGGGCCCGCAGCCCCTCCTCGCCGCCGAGCTCGGCCCGTACGGACCGGTGGTCGGTGACGTCGTACCCGTGGGCCGAGCCGGGCACCGCCTCCAGGACCGGGGAGAGGTGCAGGTGGGAGACCCCGAGGCCCGCGAGGTGGGGCACGGCCCGCTCGGCGGCGGCGAACGGGAACTCCGGCTGGAGCTGGAGCCGGTAGGTCGAGGTGGGAAGCGACACGGAGGAGGAGGTCATGCGAACGTACGTACCCGGCCGGAGGGCTTCTGTGTCATCGCCCCATGCACCCGTTCGTGTGCATCGCGTTAGCTTCGCGTGATGCTCCGGATGTATCGCGACACCCTGTCGCTGCTCGGCACCGCCCTGCCGGTCGTCTCCTTCCTCGGCCGGCTGCCCACCGCCATGTGCCAGCTCGGCAGCCTGCTCCTGGTCGCCGAGACGAGCGGCTCCCTCGCCACGGCCGGCCTCGCGGGCGGCGTGCTCGCCGCGGGCCAGACCGTCGCGGGGCCCGTCATCGGCCGGCTCGGCGACCGGCACGGCCAGCGCGGGGTCGTCCTGGCGGCCTCCCTCGCCAACGCGGTCGCCGTCACCGCCCTGGTCCTCGCCGCGCTCGACGGCGTGCCCACCGGCCCGCTGATGGTCCTCGGCGCGCTCGCCGGCGTCACCGTCCCCCAGGTCGGGCCGCTCGCCAGGACCCGCTCGGTGGCCCTCGCCCGCCGCTCCGGCGCCGACGACCGGACCGTCGGCGCCGTCCTGTCCTTCGAGGGCACCCTCGACGAGGTGTCCTTCGTCCTCGGCCCGGCGCTCGTCGGCCTCGCCGCGGCTCTCGCCCACCCGGCCGCCGCCCTCCTCCTCGCGGCCCTGCTGCTCGCCGTCTGCGGGACGGCCTTCGCCCTCCACCCGACGGCACGGGCCACCGCCCCCGAGCCCGCCACGACCACCCGATCGGGTGCCGCCGAACGGACGCGGCTGCCGGGATCGGCGTACGCCCTGCGCGGCACGATGGTCCTCCAGGGCGCCATGTTCGGCGCCTCGCAGGCCGGCATCACCGCGCTCACCGAGAAGCTCGGCGCGCCCGCCCAGGCCGGGCTCGTCTACGCGGCGATGGGCGTGATCAGCGCCGCCGTCGGTCTCTCGATGGCGGCCGTGCCCGCGCGGATCGGGCTCACGACCCGCTGGCGCGCCGCGACCGCCGGGCTCGTCGTCCTCTCCGTACCGCTGCTGTTCGTCGGCTCCCTCGGTGCGCTGTACGCGGTCGTCATCGTCCTCGGCGCCGCGTACGCCCCGCACCTGATCACCGTCTTCGGCCTCACCGAGCGGACCGTCCCCGCCGCCCGTCTCGCCGAGTCCATGGCTTTCCTGACCAGCGGGATCGTCGGTGGCCAGGCCCTCGCCCTCGCCGTCTCGGGACGGCTCGCCGAAAGCCACGGCGCCCCCGCCGCCTTCGCGGTGGCGGTGGGGGCGGCCGTGGCCTGCGCGCTGCTTTCCTGGACGGTCAGGGTGACGACTCCGGTACGGGAGCTCAGGCCGGCCGTCTCAGAACGGTCAGGCTGAGCGGTGCGAGCGTCACCCGCTCGCCGCCCGCGAGCACCGGGCCCTCGTGCGGCGGCATGCCCTCCGGATCGGCGGTGTCCACCACCGTGCGCCAGCAGGCCCCGTGGCTGTCCGGCACCGAGAACTCCAGCTCCTTCGCCGAGGCGTTGAACATCAGCAGGAAGGAGTCGTCGGCGATCCGCTCGCCCTGGGTGCCCGGCTCCGAGATGGCGTTGCCGTTGAGGAAGACGGTGAGCGCCTGGGCGTGCGCCGCCTGCCAGTCGCGCGCCTTCATCTCCTCGCCCTCGGGCGTGAACCACGCGATGTCCGTCAGCTCGTCGTGGGTGCCCTCCACAGGGCGTCCGTGGAAGAACCGGCGGCGCCGGAAGACCGGATGGTTCCGGCGCAGCCGCACCATCGCCCGGGTGAACCGGAGCAGCGTGGTCTCGGCCTCGCTGTCCGCCTTCGGCCAGCGCACCCAGGACACCTCGTTGTCCTGGCAGTAGGCGTTGTTGTTGCCGCCCTGCGTCCGCCCGAACTCGTCACCGTGGCTGAGCATCGGCACGCCCTGCGACAGCATGAGGGTGGCGAGGAAGTTGCGCGTCTGGCGGGCGCGCAGCTCGGCGATCCCCACGTCCTCGGTGTCGCCCTCGGCGCCGCAGTTCCAGGAGCGGTTGTGGCTCTCGCCGTCCCGGTTGCCCTCGCCGTTCGCCTCGTTGTGCTTGTCGTTGTACGAGACGAGGTCCCGCAGCGTGAAGCCGTCGTGGCAGGTGACGAAGTTGACCGAGGCGAGCGGCCGCCGGCCGTCGTCCTGGTAGAGGTCGGACGAGCCGGTCAGCCGGGAGGCGAACTCGGCGAGGGTCCGCGGCTCGCCCCGCCACAGGTCCCGCACGCAGTCCCGGTACTTGCCGTTCCACTCCGTCCACAGCGGCGGGAAGTTGCCCACCTGGTAGCCGCCCTCGCCGACGTCCCAGGGTTCGGCGATCAGCTTCACCTGGCTCACCACCGGGTCCTGCTGCACCAGGTCGAAGAACGAGGACAGCCGGTCCACCTCGTGGAACTGGCGGGCCAGGGTGGCCGCCAGGTCGAAGCGGAAGCCGTCCACGTGCATCTCGGTCACCCAGTACCGCAGGCTGTCCATGATCATCTGGAGTACGTGCGGGGAGCGCATCAGCAGCGAGTTGCCGGTGCCGGTGGTGTCGTAGTAGTAGCGGGGGTCGTCGTCGAGCCGGTAGTACGAGGGGTTGTCGAGGCCCCGGAAGGAGAGCGTCGGCCCCAGGTGGTTGCCCTCGGCGGTGTGGTTGTAGACCACGTCGAGGATGACCTCGATGCCCGCCTGGTGCAGGGCCCGGACCGCCGACTTGAACTCCAGGACCTGCTGGCCCCGGTCGCCCCAGGACGCGTAGGCGTTGTGCGGGGCGAAGAAGCCGATCGTGTTGTAGCCCCAGTAGTTGGAGAGCCCCGCGTCCACGAGCCGGTGGTCGTTCACGAACTGGTGCACGGGCATCAGTTCGAGCGCTGTCACCCCCAGCTCCTTCAGGTGCCCGATCACCGACGGGTGCGCGAGCCCCGCGTACGTCCCGCGCAGCTCCTCCGGAAGGTCCGGGTGGAGCATCGTCAGGCCCTTCACATGGGCCTCGTAGATCACCGTGTGGTGGTACTCGGTGCGCGGCCGCCGGTCGTCGCCCCAGTCGAAGTACGGGTTGACCACGACGGAGGTCATGGTGTGCGGACCCGAGTCGAGGTCGTTGCGCGCGTCGGGCCGCCCGAAGGGGTAGCCGTACACCGCCTCGCCCCACTGGATCTGCCCGGACACCGCGCGCGCGTAGGGGTCGAGGAGCAGCTTCGCCGCGTTGCAGCGGAGCCCGCGCTCCGGGGCGTACGGACCGTGCACCCGGAACCCGTACCGCTGGCCGGGCATCACGCCCGGCAGATAGGCGTGCCGTACGAAGGCGTCGGTCTCGCGCAGTTCCACCGCCGTCTCCGAGCCGTCGTCATGGAGCAGACACAGCTCGATTCTGTGGGCGGCCTCCGAGAAGACCGCGAAGTTGGTTCCCGCTCCGTCATAGGTGGCGCCCAGTGGGTACGCCTGTCCCGGCCAGACCTGCATGGATACGACTATTCCTCTTCTGTCCGGGTTTGTGGAGATGCTCTTCGGCCAGATCCTGCCCGAAAGAGGGGCAACCTCCTAGGACTTAGCCCCGTCCTACCGGGTGACCGCAGACCAAGAGGGGGAAAGAGGGGGAAGTGTGTACGAAATAGCGCGCCGCCACCTGGGGAAGGTGGTGGCCGGAGCGGCCATGGCGGTGACGGGAACCGCCGTCGCGGTCGCGATCAGCCTGCCGGGCCAGGCGGGAGCCGACGACACGCCGGGCGGCCGCGGCGCCGTCGGGGCGGAGGCCGCCGCGACGGCCGGGAGCGCCGGAGCAGCCGGCGCCGACGGACAGCGGGGCACGGCCGCCGGCACGTCGGGGGGCACATCGGGAGGCGAGGGAGCACAGGGCACGGGCACCGCGCCCCCGCCGGCGACCGTGGCACCCGCCGCGGCCGAGGGGGAGAAGGGCATCGGCGGCGACCCGCTCACCGACGACGAACTCGCACGGGCCGAGGACCTGGCGCTGACCCCGCCCGGCGCCACCGCCCAGCAGGACGTCGAGGGCGGCCGGGGACCGCAGCACCTGGGCACCGACCTCGCGGACCCGGTGCCGGGCGACGCGACACGCCGCGCCGAGGTCCGCTTCTACGACTACGCGAAGAACGAGCTCATCACCCGCACCGTCAACCTCGACACGGGGAAGGTCGAGAAGTCGGGCGCACAGCGCGGCGTCCAGCCCTCCGCCCACCCCGAGGAACTGCGCGAGGCCCTGGAGCTCATCCTCGCGAGCCCGCTCGGCAAGGGCGTCAAGGAGGACTACCGGGACGCCACGGGCAAGGAGCTCACCTCCACCGCGCAACTGTGGTTCAACGGCGACCTCTACCGCACCTACCGCGAGAAGGACGTCCCCGCGGGGCTCGCCCGCTGCGGCGAGCACCGGTGCGTCCGGCTCGTCACCAAGGTCCTCAACGGGGCCTGGATCGACACCCGGAACCTGATCGTCGACCTCTCCGCGAGGACCGTCACCCGGGTCGGCTGACCGCCGCCGCCACCGGTCCCCGCCCGCCCGATCTCCGTACGAGGGAGTGTCTTCCCATGCCCATCCAGCGCAGCCTGTTCACCCGACGAGAGCGGCGCACGCGCAGGCGTGGCGCCGTCCTGACCGCGGCCGCCCTGCTCGGCACCGCCACGGCCGCCGCCGGCCCCGTGACCGGCGCCACCGCGGCCCCGGCCACGCCGCGCCCCGCGGCCCCGGCGCCCCCGGCCCCGGTCGACTGTTCCACCGCGTACCGCATCACACAGAAGCTCGAGGGCGGCGCCACCTGGCGCATGTGCTGGCGCTACGACACCGACGCCGGGCTCACGCTCGACAAGGTGACCTACCAGCCGCCCGGCGCCGCGGCCCCCATCAAGGTCCTCAACAGCGCCCGGCTCGCCCAGATCCACGTGCCGTACGACGACGGCGCCGCCGAGTACGACGACCTCACCGGCGCGGGCTTCGGCTGGGGTCTGCAGAACCTCAACCCGGCCGAGTGCCCCGGCGGCACCCTCACCACCGTGAAGGTGCCCGAGGTCGGCCAGGTCAAGGGTCTGTGCACCACCACGCGGGCGCGTGGCCACGCGTACCGCATGGCCGCAGACACCGGCCCCAAGGTCTGGCAGACCCAGTCCAAGGACCTGCTCGTCTACACCGTCAACAAGGTCGGCTGGTACGAGTACATCTCCGAGTGGCGCTTCTCCGCCGACGGCACCATCGGTGCCAACGTCGGAGCCACCGGCAGCCTCTCGCCCGTCGACTACAACGCCACCGACGGCCGCGGCTGGCCCATCGGCAAGGGCGCCCGCGCCTACGCCACCAGCCACGCCCACAACGTCTTCTGGAAGCTCGACTTCGGTCTCGACGGCTCCACCAAGGACCGGATCGAGCAGTTCGACTCCACCGTCACCGCGCCCACCGGCGGTGGCGGACCGACCGTGAAGACCAAGCGCACCGTCGTCACCAAGGAGCTCGCCGGGGACGCCAGGAACATGCGCTGGTGGCGGGTGGTCAGCGGCACCGGCAAGAACGCCGACGGCCACGCCCGCTCGTACGAGATCGTGCCCGGCCACACCGACACCCACGCCGGCCGCGGCTTCACCAAGCACGACGTGTACTTCACGCAGGCGCGCGCCTGCGAGCAGTTCGCGAGCAACAACATCGGCAACTGTGCGCCGGGCGCCGGTGACAGCGTGGACAAATGGGTCAACGGCGAGACCCTGACCAAGCCGTCGGTGTGGGTCAACATCGGGTTCCACCACATCGCCCGGGACGAGGACCAGCAGCCGATGCCGGTCCACTGGCAGGGCTTCCAGCTCGCCCCCAGGGACGTAACCGCTATGAATCCGCTCACTCCGGCCGATCTCGCCTCCCAGAACGGTCAGCCCGATCTGGGGAGTTGAGGAAGCAGCCTGACGATCCTGCTGCACCGCCTCCCGCTCGCGGAGTACCCTTCCTTGATCGTTGTCGGACCGGTCGACACGGGCGTCCAGGAGCAGAAGGCGGTGCGCGGGTGAGCTCGGGAGGTCTGGAGCTGCCCCCAGGTGATGCGGGTCGCGAGGGGGGCCCGGCCGGCCCCGCGGAGGCGCCGCCCGGCGAGGTCGCGCCGCCGGGCGCCGTGCCGCCCGGCACGGTCACCGTCACCCGGCCGGTGGAGATCGGGGCGGAGATCGACTGGGGCGCCGAGGCCTGGAGCGAGGTCCGCACCCGCGCCCAGCGCGCCGGGCGGGCCTACATCTGGCTGAACCTCGTCGAACAGCGGCTCCGCGCCGTGGTCGCCGCCGTCCTGCGGCCCGTGTACGAACCGGTGCACGGCGAGGAGTGGGTGGTGGCCGCGGCCGGCCCGGCCGGCCAGGAGTGGGTGCAGCGGGCGGTCGCCGTGCGCGAGGTGTCGCGGCGCAAGGGCTACCTCCTCGACCCGGCCGACGACAACGTGCTGAGCTTCCTCACCCTCCCGCAGCTGCGGGAGCTCATGGTGCAGCACTGGCCGTGCTTCGAGCCCTACTTCGACGACCGGCGCGAGGTCGAGCTCGCCCTCGACGAGCTGGAGGTCACGCGGAACGTGGTCTCCCGCAACCGGGCCCTCTCGCTGACCGTGCTCGCCCAGTCCGAGCGGGCCTCCGCCCGCATCCTGGAGATCCTCGGCAGCGGTGCCGGAGTGCCGTCCGCCGACCGGCTGCCCGTGGACGCGGTCGAGGACCTCGTCGGGGACCGGTACGCGGACGTGGTCTCCGTCCACCCCGACCGGGTGCGGCTCCAGCGGCAGCTGCCCGCCGAGGACCTCTTCGGCGGGGCCCGCCGCCTCGACGCCACCGGCATAGGTCTCAATCTGCTCGTGCAGAACTTCTCCGGCCGCCGCATGGTCCGGCTCGCCGAGTCCGGCTGCCGGACCCGGCTCCTGTTCCTCAACCCCGCGAGCAGCGCGGTCAAGCGCCGTGAGCGCGAACTCGGCCTCAAGAAGGGCGAGCTCAGCCGCTCCGTCGAGATGAACATCCTGCACATGCGCCGGGTCCGCTCCAAGCTCCGCGACCCGGGCGCCTTCCAGATCCACGTCTTCGACGAGACGCCCCGCTTCACCGCCTATCTGGTGGACGGCGACGGACCGGACGGGGTCGGCGTCGTCCAGTCCTACCTCCGCCGGGCCCGCGGCATGGAGGCCCCCGTCCTGGTGCTGCGCGGCGGCGGGCGGAACGTGGTGCGCCACGGTCAGGGGATCCGTGACGGCGATCACGGACTTTTCGAGACGTATCGGGAAGAATTCGAGTCGGTCTGGCTCGACTCCCGGCCCGTCTCCTGACCTGCGGGACGCGTCCTGGCCGGGGGGACCCGAGGGCGTTGTCAGTGGCGCGTGCGAGTGTGGTCAGCACCACGGGGGAGATCACGTAAGGAGGACCCGATGGCTTGGCACAGCGAGACGCTGGTCGGCTTCGACCTGGAGACGACCGGCACGGAACCGCTGGAGGCCCGTATCGTGACGGCCTCGATCGTCGAGGTCGACGGCGGGGGGCACGTCACGCGTCGGCGTGACTGGCTCGCCGACCCGGGCATCCGCATCCCGGAACAGGCCTCCGCGATCCACGGCATCAGCAACGAACGCGCGGCCGCCGAAGGCAGGCCCGTGCGCGAGGTCGCCGACGAGATCGCGCAGACCCTCACCGCGTACTGGGAGGACGGCGTCCCGGTCGTGGCGTACAACGCCTCCTTCGACCTGACGCTCCTCTCCGCGGAGCTGAGCCGCCACGGACTGCCCTCGCTGGGCGAGCGGCGCGGCGGCGCCGGCATCGGACCCGTCGTCGACCCGTACACCATCGACCGGGCCGTCGACCGCTACCGGCGCGGCAAGCGGAACCTCGAAGCGGTCTGCGGGGAGTACGGCGTCGTGCTCGAAACCGCCCACCAGGCCGCCGCCGACGCGCTCGCCGCCGTCCGGGTCGCCGTCGCGATAGCCGAGCGGCACCCCCAGGTCGCCGCGATGAACCCGGCCGAACTCCACGAGCGCCAGATCGGCTGGTACCGCGCCTGGGCCGAGAACTTCCAGGCATTCCTGCGCCGCAAGGGCGACACGGAGGCGGTCGTCGACTCCGTCTGGCCGCTGCGCGGCCCGGTGGCCACGCCCGTCGGCCAGGAGGCCTAGGAGTTCTCCTTGAGGAAGGAGAGCAGCAGTTCGCTCACCTTCTCGGGCTGGTCGAGCGGGAACCAGTGGCCCGCGTCCTCGACCCGCTCGTAGCGCCACGGGCCGGTGACGTGCTCGCCGGTCTCCGTCATCTGGCGCTCCATGAGGAAGCGGTCACCGGCCGACCAGACGCCCATGACCGGCACGGACAGCGGGGGGAGCGCCGTCGGCGGCGCCAACTGGACCTCGATCGGCAGCCCCGCCCGGTAGATGTTCAGCGCGGCGGTCAGCGCGCCCGGGGCGCGCAACGGTCCCAGGACGGCGTCCGCGTCGGGGTGGTCCGCCAGCATGTCGCGGAGGTTCGCGAAGTCGTCGCGGGAGAGCCACTCCTCGGCGAGTCCCTCGTGCTGGAACATCGACAGGTGCCACAGGCGTTGCCGCTGCTCCCAGCCGGCGTCCAGGATCGCCGCGATGTTCCCCACCGACATGAGCGTCGCGCTCGCCACCCGGTCCGGGACGACCTGCGCGATGCCCTGCGCCACACCCGAGCCCCAGTCGTGGCCGACCACGTGGAAGCGGTCGATCTCCAGCCGGGCGAGCAGCTCGAGCAGGTCGCCGACGTGCTTCGCCGGGTGGTACGCCTCCGGGCCGCCCTCGGGGCGGTCCGATCCGCCGAAGCCCCGCAGCGTGGGGGCGACGCACCGGAAGCCCGCCGCCGTGAGGGCCGGGACCTGGTGCCGCCACAGAAGGTGGCTGTCGGGAAAGCCGTGCACGAGCAGCACGACCGGCCCCTCACCGCTCACCTCGACGTCGAGCGCCACCTCGGGCAGTTCCACGCGCATCCCCACACCCCGTTCGCTCCAGGCCGGTTGACCGGGGATCATGATGTCAGTCAGTCAGAACGGGTACCAGCGCACCTCGGGGTCACCGTCCCGCAGCGAGGCGACCCGCCGCTCGAATTCGGCCAGTGCCTTCGGGTTGGCCGGCGCGTGCTGCGCCACCCACGCGCAGCTCGCCGTCTCCCGCGCCCCGCGCAGCACCGCGCACCCCTCCCACTCCCGGACGTCCCAGCCGTACGCCTCCGCGAACGCCTCGTACGCGGCCGGATCGAGGCCGTACCGGTCCCGGGAGAGCGCGAGCACCACCAGATCGTGCTCGCGCAGGTCCGAGGAGAAGGTCTCCAGGTCCACCAGGACCGGTCCTGCCGGGCCGACGTGGACGTTCCGGGGGAGGGCGTCACCGTGGATCGGCCCCGGCGCCAGGCGCGGGGTCAGGGCGGCGGCCGCCGGAGCGAAGGAATCGCGCCGCTCCCGCAGGAAGGCCGCGTCCGCCGGGTCGATCGCGTCCCCCGCGAGCCGCAGCCACCGCTCGACACCGCCGAGCAGCTCACGGCGGGGGAGAGCGAACCCCTCCGGCTCCGGCAGGGCGTGGACGGCCCGCAGCAGCGGCGCGAGGTCACGGGGCTCCGCCGGCCGGACCGCCTCGGGCAGCCGGTGCCAGAAGGTCACCGGGTGCCCCTCGACCAGACGCGGCTTCTCCTCGGCGGCCCGGACCGCCGGAACGTCCGCCGCGTCGAGCCAGGACGCCAGCGCGAGCTCCCGCTCGGCCCGCGCGAACAGCTCCGCGTCCCGGCCGACCTTCACCACGAGATCGCCCACGGCGAAGACCGCGTTCTCCCCCAGGGCGAGGAGCCGCGCCTCCGCGACCGGCAGCCCCGCCGCATCCAGGACCTCCCGCGCCCGTACCTCGTCCATCGCCCTCTCCCTCCAGCACGCTTTTGCGCCAAAGTCTCCCATCCGCCCAGCTCACCGCGCCCGTCGCCTTGACGGGCCGACGGCCTGTCAGCACCATGGCGGGATTCCGGACGGCGGCGTCGACGTGTGGACGGGGGCAGGATCGTGAGCTCGGTGACCGCGACGAAACGGCCCGACGGGACGCGCACACCGCGCGCCGCCCACGGGACACGCCCGCGCGGCCCCGACTTCGGGGCCTGGTTCCTCGTGCTCCCGGCCCTGCTGCCCATCCTGGTCCTCAGCGTCGGCCCGCTCCTCTACGGGATCGCGCTCGCCTTCACGGACGCCCAGTCCGGCCGCACCCAGGCCACCCGCTGGGTCGGCACCCTCAACTTCCAGGACCTGCTGCACGACACCCTCTTCTGGGACTCGTTCCGCATCGGCGTGCTCTGGGCCGTCGGGGTGACCGTCCCCCAGTTCCTGCTCGCCCTCGGCCTCGCCCTCCTGCTCAACCAGAACCTCCGCTTCCGCTGGCTGGCGCGGGCCCTCGCCATCGTCCCCTGGGCGATGCCGGAGGTCGTCGTCGGCATCATGTGGCGGCTCGTCTACAACCCCGACGCCGGCATCCTCAACGAGACCCTCCGCGGCCTCGGTCTCGGCGAGGGCCACGACTGGCTCTCCGGACTCGCCACCGCGCTCCCCGCCGTCATCGTCGTCGGCGTCTGGGCCGGCATGCCGCAGACCACCGTCGCCCTGCTCGCCGGACTCCAGAACGCGCCGAAGGAGCTCCACGAGGCCGCCGCCCTCGACGGCGCCGGAGCCTGGCGCCGCTTCCGCGCCGTCACCTGGCCCGCCCTCAGACCGGTCGCCCTCGCCATCACCGCGCTCAACCTCATCTGGAACTTCAACTCCTTCGCCCTGGTCTACGTGCTGACCAACGGCGGACCGGGCGGCCGCACCCGGCTCCCCATGCTCTTCGCCTACGAAGAGGCCTTCCGCTACGGCCAGTTCGGCTACGCCGCCGCGATGGGCTGCGTGATGGTCGCCGCCGTCTCCGTGCTCATCGCCCTCTCCCTCGTACGCCGGCTGAAAGGGGACCAGGACCGGTGAGCGCACTCCGGACGAGCAGACCCGCGCGGATCGGCCAGTACCTCGCCCTCCTCGCGTACCTGGTCTTCCTCGCCTTCCCCTTCCTCTGGCTGGTCTCCACCGCCTTCAAGCCCGCCCCCGAACTGGCCTCGCTCCACCCCACCTGGATCCCGAAGGACCCCACGCTCGCCAACTTCCGGCAGGCCTTCGACGAACAGCCGCTGCTCAGGGCCGCCGCGAACAGCCTGGTCGCCGCGGTCTCCGCGGCCGTGATCGCGGTGGCCGTCGCCACCCCGCTCGCCTATGTGACGGCCCGCCACCGGGGCCGGCTCGCCTCGGCCGCCACCGGCTGGGTGGTGATCAGCCAGGCCTTCCCGTTCGTCCTGGTGATCATCCCGCTGTTCCTCATCCTCAAGAACCTGCACCTGATCAACAGCGTCCTCGGCCTGGTCATGGTCTACGTGGTCTGGTCGCTGCCCTTCGCCCTCTGGATGCTGATGGGATACGTCCGGGCCGTCCCCGCCGAGTTGGAGGAGGCCGCCGCCGTCGACGGCGCCGGGCGGCTGCGCACCCTCGTCTCCGTCACCGCCCCGCTGCTCGTCCCCGGCATCGTCGCCACCGCCCTCTTCGCCTTCGTCACCGCGTGGAACGAGTTCTTCTTCGCGCTCGTGCTCCTGAAGACCCCGGAGAAGCAGACCCTGCCGGTCGTCCTCACCCACTTCCTCGGCGCCGAGGGCGTCGCCGACCTCGGCCCGCTGGCCGCGGCGGCCTTCCTCGCCACGCTGCCGTCCCTCGTCGTCTTCGCCGTCCTCCAGCGACGGATCACCGGCGGGATGCTGGCCGGGGCGGTGAAGTCATGAGAAGGATCCTGACCGCGGCCGCCGCGCTCGTCCTGCTCCTCGCCGGCTGCACGGCGGGGGAGGCGGACCCCGACGACGGAGTCGTACGGCTCCGATTCCAGTCCCTCGCCTGGCAGAAGGAGTCCGTCGACGCCAACCGGCAGCTGGTGGAGGAGTGGAACGCGGCGCACCCCGGCGTCCAGATCGACTACGTCCAGGGCAGCTGGGACTCCGTCCACGACCAGCTCCTCACCTCCTTCGAGGGCGGCGAGGCCCCCGACATCATCCACGACGCCTCCGACGACCTGGCCGACTTCGCCTACGGCGGCCACCTCGCCGATCTGCGCACCCTGCTGCCCGAGCGGCTCCGCGCCGGCATCCCCGCCCGCAGCTGGGAGACCACCACCTTCGGCGAGGGGATCTACGGAGTGCCGTTCCTCCAGGAACCGCGCGTGATCATCGCCAACCGGAAGATCCTGGAATCCTCCGGAGTCCGCGTCCCCACCCCTTCGAACCCCTGGAGCTGGACCGAGTTCCGGCAGATCGCCCAGGACCTCACCCGGCACATGGGCCCCGGCGGGTACGCCGTCGCCTGGCCGCTCAAGGAGCCGGTCTCCGTCAGCCTCAACCTCGGCCTCTCCGCCGGTGGCCGGCTCTTCCACCGGGAGGCCGACGGCCGGGTCGCCGTCCGCTTCACCGAGGCCGACGCCGTCGTCCCCGGCACCGTCCACGACCAGGTCGTCACCGACCGCCCCGCCCCGCGCACCACCCTCGGCAGCGGTGGCTCCGACACCCTCCCCGGCTTCTTCGCCGGCAAGTACGCCATGGTCCCGCTGGGCTTCTCCTACCGGCAGCAGATCGCCCAGCAGGCCCCCGAGGGCTTCGAGTGGACCGTGCTGCCCGCCCCCGCGGGCAGTGCGGGACCCGCCCAGGGCGTCTCCCCGCAGACCCTGTCGATCGCCGAGGACAGTCCGTACAAGAAGGAGGCGGCGGAGTTCCTCGACTTCTTCCTCCGGCCGGAGAACATGGTGCGGCTCGCGCGCGGCGACTGGATGCTACCCACCGGCACGGCGGCCCTCGCCCATCCCTCCCTGCACACCGCCGAGGACGGCTGGGCCACCGGGGCCGCGCTGGCCGTGCACCTGCGGCCCGCCCCCGCGCAGTCGGTGCGGGGCTACCCGGAGTGGAAGGACAAGGTGGCGACCCCCGCCTTCCAGGAGTACTACAGCGGCGCCATCGACGCGGCCGAGCTGAGCAGACGGCTCGTGGCGGACGGCAACCGGGTGCTCGCCCGCTATCAGCGGAAATAATCCGTTCGCGAGAGGTTCGTCATTACGAAACCTTGTTGAATAAGTCACAGATAGGTGAAGGGTCTTCTCCCGACCCCCTTGATCGGACAGTGTTCGAACCAGCCACCGCGCCGCCCCCCACGAGGCGCGGTGGCCCCCTAGGGTGAAGCCATGACGCAGACATACGCGCTGCTGCTCCGCGGCATCAACGTGAGTGGCCACCGGAAGGTGCCCATGCCGGAACTCCGGTCCGTCCTCGAAGGGCTCGGGCACCGGAACGCCCGCACGTATCTGCAGAGCGGGAACGCCGTCTTCACCACCGACTCCACCGACGGCGAGGACGCGCTCACCCGCCGGATCGAGGACGCGATCGAGAGCCGCTTCGGCTTCCGCGTCGACTGCCTCGTCCGCGACGGCGCCTACCTCGCGGCCGTCGCGGCGGCCTGCCCCTTCCCCGCCGCCGAGCTGGAGGGCAAGCAGCTCCACGCCTTCTACTTCTCCGGGCCCGCCGACCCCGAACGCTTCGCGGCCGTCGACCGGGAGGCGTACCGTCCGGAGGACTTCGCCCTCGGCGACCGGGTCCTCTACCTCTACGTCCCCGAGGGCCTGGGCCGGTCCAGGCTGGCCGACGTCCTCACCCGGCCTTCCGTCGTCAAGGGCCTGGTGGTCACCGCCCGCAACTGGAACACCGTGGTCAGGCTGGTGGAGATGACACGGGAGGGATGACGGCGAAGTGGCCCGGTCGGAGGGGCGTCGATTGGACCAGAGGGGCAGGCCACTCGCTGGCTAGATTCAGTCGCATGACGACCACCGAGACCGCGTCCCGTCCCACCGTCGACTTCTTCTTCGACCCCGTCTGCCCCTTCGCCTGGATCACCTCCCGCTGGATCCTGGAGGTCGAGCGGCACCGGGACATCGACCTCCGCTTCAAGGCCATGAGCCTGTACCTCCACAACGAGGGCAACACCCTGCCCGACTGGTACCGGGAGCTCGTCGACGCCTCGATCGGGCCCGTCCGGGTCGCGGTGGCCGCCGCCACACAGCACGGCGAGGAGATCCTGCGCCCGCTCTACACCGCGTACGGAACCCGTATCCACGAGGAGAAGCGGAAGGACTTCGACGCCGTCGTCGAGGAGTCCCTCGCCGAACTCGGCCTCCCCGCGGCCCTCGCGAAGGCCGCCCACGACCCTGCGTACGACGAGGACGTCCGCCGCCACCACGACGCCGGCAAGGAGCCGGAATCCGAGGCGTACGTCGGCACCCCGACGATCCACGTCGACGGCACCGTCTGGTTCGGCCCGGTCCTGCGCGCGATCCCGCGCGGCGAGAAGGCGGCCGAACTCTTCGACGGCTTCCGCGTCCTGGCCGCCCACCCCGACTTCTTCGAACTCAAGCGGACCCGCACCGGCGGCCTCGACTTCGGTCAACCGGCCACCGCGGCCACCCGCTCCGCGGCACGGAGCGCGCCGTCGTAGCGCTCCACGAGCAGCGCGGCCAGTTCGGGGGAGGGCCCGAGGACGTCCGCCAGGACGTCCGCCCCGGCCGCGCCCGCCGCGATCCGGTCCGGCAGCCGGCCCGGGGCGATCACGTACGGGGCGACCGCCACCCGGCGCACACCGTCGGCGCGCAGGGCCCGCACCGCGTCCTCCGTACGGGGGAGAGATGCGGAGGCGAACGCGGGCCGCACGGAGCACCAACCGGTGCGCCGCAGCTCCCGCGCCGTTTCTGCGATCGCCGCGATCGCCTCCGGGTCGGTGGAGCCCGCCGAGGCCAGGACGACCCCGGTCGTGCTCTTGTCGGCGGGCGTGAGCCCGGCCTCGTGAAGCCGCCGTTCCACCGCCGCGATCAGCAGCGGCGAGGGTCCGAGGACCTCCGCCTGCCGGACGCGGAGGGACGGGGGTGCCTGCCGCAGTACGGCGGGGACGTCGGCCTTCGCGTGGAAGGCCCGGGTGAGCAGCAGCGGCAGCGCCACCACGTCCCGTATCCCGTCGGAGGCGAGCCGGTCGAGGACCCCCGTCACCGACGGCAGGTTGAAGTCCAGGAACGCCGTCTCCACGCGCAGCCCCGGCCGCTGCGCACCGGCCCGGCGTACCAGCGCCTGGACGGTCGCCGCGTGCCGCGGGTCGCGGCTGCCGTGGGCGATGACGAGGAGGGACGGCCTGTTCATGGGGTGGCTCAGCCCTTCGCGAGCAGACCGCGGCGGCGCAGCACCGTGCGCTCCAGCGGGCTGAAGATCAGCAGGTCGATGGCGATGCCGACGACCAGGATCAGGATGATCGCCAGGAAGATGCCCGCCATGTCGATGTTGTTGCGGCCGTTCTCCAGGAGCTGGCCGAGGCCGAGACCCAGGTCCGGGGAGGAGGCGATGATCTCCGCGGCCATCAGCGAACGCCACGAGAACGCCCAGCCCTGCTTGAGGCCCGCGAGATAGCCCGGCAGCGCGGCCGGCATCACGATGTGCCAGGCGCCCTTGAGGCCGGTCGCGCCGAGCGTCTGCCCGGCCCGCAGGAAGAGCGGCGGGATCTGGTCGACGCCGGCGACGAGGCCGTTCGCGATCGACGGGACCGCGCCGAGCAGGATCACCGCGTACATCATGCTGTCGTTGAGGCCGAGCCACAGGACGGCGGGCGCCACCCAGGCCACCGAGGGCAGCGACTGGAGACCGGCGAGGATCGGGCCGATCGCCGCGCGCACGAACTTCACCCGCGAGACCAGGAGGCCGAGCGGGGTGCCGATGGCGAGGGCGAGCAGGAAGCCGAACAGGGCCCGGGACACGCTGGTCCAGAGGACTTCGAGGAGCGTGCCCTCCAGCCACATCGTGGTCAGGCTGTCCCACACGGCGGACGGCGCCGGCAGCTTGTACTCGTCGGTGACCTTCAGCGTGACGAGCAGCTGCCACACCACCAGGACGAGCACGACGGCGACGACCGGCGGCAGCGCCTTCTTGAGCAGGACCTCACTGACCGGGGTCCGGCGGATCTGCACGCTGTCCAGGGCGTCCAGACCGGCCTCCAGGCCGGCCAGGTCGTCGGCCTTCCGGGCCTTCGACGTCTGAGGGGTCGTTTCAGTGCTGGCCATGACGGCGGATCTCCCCACGCAGGTGCTCGGTGATCTCAAGGGAGAGCTCCGCGACGTCGGAGTCCTCGATGCGGCGCGGCTGAGGGATGTCGATGGTCCACTCGTGCGCGATCCGGCCCGGCCGCGACGAGAGGAGGACGACACGCTCGGCAAGGCGTACGGCCTCGCGCACGTTGTGGGTGACGAAGAGCACCGACAGCTTCGTCTCCCGCCAGATCCGGGTCAGCTCGTCGTGCAGCACGTCCCGGGTGATGGCGTCGAGCGCCGCGAACGGCTCGTCCATCAGGAGGAGGTCGCTGTCCTGGGCGAGCGCGCGGGCCAGCGCGACCCGCTGGCGCATCCCGCCGGACAGCTCGTGGACCCGCTTGCCGTACGAGCCGCCGAGCCGGACCAGGTCGAGCAGCCGTTCGGCCTCGGTCCGCCGGTCGGCCTTGGGCACCCCGCGCAGCCGCAGGGCGAGTTCGATGTTCTTGCCCGCGGTGAGCCACGGGAAGAGGGCGTGCTCCTGGAACATCAGGGACGGCCGGCCGCCGGGGGTCTCGATGGACCCCGCGGACGGCCGGTCGAGCCCGGCGACCAGGTTGAGCAGCGTGGACTTGCCGCAGCCCGAGGCGCCCAGGAGGGTGACGAACTCGCCCGGGGCGACATCGAGCGTGATGTCGTCGAGGACGAGCTGCCCGCCGGCGGGTCCGCCGAAGGACTTGGAGACATGCTGGATACGGGCGGCATGGGTCACCGCCGCACGGTCCTCGGCCTTGGCGAGCGTCGCGGTCGTGGCCATGGTCGTCACCTCCTGGGAATCAGCTGCGGACTGTTACTTCGCGCCGAGGCCGGCGTCGGAGACCTCGGGCTTGCCCGCGGCCTTCAGGACCTTGTTGAGCGGCTTCAGGTCGTAGATGCCGGACAGCTCGGGCTTCTCCAGGAGACCGGCGTTCACCGCGTGGTCGGCCTGCGCCTGGAGCGTGGCGGCCAGCGGGTCGTCGGTGAACTGGATGGACGGCCACGCGGCGTCGATCACCTTCGCGCCCAACGCCTTGCCCGAGAGCTTCTTCAGCTTGGCGTTGGCCGAGGCCTTCGCCTTGTCCGGGTTGGCGTTGATCCACTCGTTGGTCTTCACCGTGCCGCGCAGGAAGGCCTCGACGACGTCCGGGTGCTCCTTGAGGAACTTCTGCGACACGATGATGTTCGTGATCACGAACTTCTTGTCCGGCCACAGGTCGGACTCGTCGAGCAGCACCTTCGCCCCGTCGCTGACCAGCTTCGACGCGGTCGGCTCGGGCACCCAGGCACCGTCGATGGCGCCGGAGGCGTAGGCGTTCGGGGTGACCTTGTTGTCCGTGCGGACCACCGAGACGTCGCCCTTGCCGCTCTCGGCGTCGACCTTCCAGCCCTTCTCGGAGATCCAGTGGAGGAAGGCCACGTCCTGCGTGTTGCCGTGCTGCGGGGTGGCGATCTTCTTGCCCTTGAGGTCGTCCAGGGTCTTGATCTTCGCCGGGTTCACGACGAGCTTCACACCGCCGGACGCGGCGCCGCCGACGATCCGCAGGTTCGTGCCCTTGGTCTTGACGTAGCCGTTGATGGACGGCGAGGGGCCGATGAAGCCGATGTCGATCGAGCCCGCGTTGAGCGCCTCGATCTCCGAAGGGCCGGCGTTGAAGGTGGTGGGCACCAGCGTGGTGCCGCCCAGCTCCTTCTGGAGGATTCCCTCCTGGTCACCCACGAGCGCGGTGGCGTGGGTGAGGTTGGGGAAGTACCCGAGCCGTACGGTGTCGGCGGAGAGCTTCTCGCCCTCGGCGGCCACCTTCTTCTCGTCGTTCTTGCTCTCGGAGCCGTAGCCGCAGGAGGCGAGTGCGCCGATCAGCAGCGGCAGAGCGGCGGCGGCGGCGAGGCCGCGGCGCAGGGTGGTACGGGTGGTGGCAGGCACGGGAGGTTTTCCCCTCGATTCAGCGTTTTCGAAGTCTGCGTCTATGTCGTTCGGGGTGGAGCGGGTGGAGCGGGGTCGCGCCGCGCATGCGGCGCGTCGAGGTCAGCACGCACATCGCGCGACACCTCCGCGGCCCGCGCCGAGGGCACCGGAGCCCACCCGGCCGCCCTCTTTCGCGAAGGTGGCGTACACGTTCTGGACCATCAGAAGTCCCACCCTTCCTCGTCCTCGACGACCGCGACGGCCTTCGTGGTGGCGAACGACTCGCCCGCCATGCCCGCCGCGAGCGTGGTGCCGTCCGCCGGGTCGATCAGCAGGAACGAACCGGTACGGCGCGAGTCCGCGTACGCGTCGAGCGCGAGCGGCTCGGCCGTGCGCACCACGACCCGGCCGATGTCGTTGGCGACCAACTGGCCCGGGTCCGGGTGCTGCGAGAGGTCGTCCAGGGTCAGCCGCGAGGGGATCTCCTTGACGATCGCCTTGACCGTGCGGGTCGTGTGCTTCAGCAGCACCCGCTGGCCGACGGCGAGCGGCTGGTCCGCCACGTGGCAGACCGTCGCCTCGATGTCCTGCGTGGTCGCCGGGGCGTCACCGCTCGGGGCGAGCAGGTCGCCGCGCGAGATGTCGATGTCGTCGGCGAGCCGGATCGTGACCGACTGCGGCGCCCAGGCGATGTCCACGGACTCGCCAAGGGCG
The DNA here is from genome assembly GCF_042716635.1 of Streptomyces sp. NPDC058664. Taxonomy (NCBI): domain Bacteria; kingdom Bacillati; phylum Actinomycetota; class Actinomycetes; order Kitasatosporales; family Streptomycetaceae; genus Streptomyces; species Streptomyces sp. NPDC058664. The sequence goes on from NZ_JBHXRW010000008.1 coordinate 173,054, forward strand.
TCGATCCCGGTGATCGTGGAGGTCCTCCCCGACGGCAGGACGGTGATCTCCTCGCCGACCCGGAACGCGCCGGCCGCGATCTGACCGGCGTAGCCCCGGTAGTCGGGGTGCTCGGCGGTCTGCGGGCGGATCACGTACTGCACGGGGAAGCGCGCGTGGCAGGCCGTCAGGTCGTGGCTGACCGGGACGGTCTCCAGGTGCTCCAGGACCGTCGGGCCGCCGTACCAGTCCATGTTCGCGGACGGCTCCACGACGTTGTCCCCGGCGAGCGCCGAGATCGGGATCGCGGTGATCTCCGGGACGCCGAGCTCGGAGGCGTACGTCGTGAACTCCGCGGCGATCGCGGCGAAGACGGGCTCCTTGTAGTCGACCAGGTCCATCTTGTTCACGGCCAGGACCACGTGCGGGACGCGGAGCAGCGCGGCGACGGCGGCGTGCCGGCGGGTCTGCTCGACCACGCCGTTGCGGGCGTCGACCAGGACCACGGCCAGCTCGGCGGTGGAGGCGCCGGTCACCATGTTCCGGGTGTACTGCACGTGCCCGGGGGTGTCGGCGAGGATGAACCGGCGGCGGGGCGTCGCGAAGTAGCGGTAGGCCACGTCGATGGTGATGCCCTGCTCGCGCTCGGCCCGCAGACCGTCGGTGAGGAGCGCCAGGTCGGGCGCCTCCTGGCCGCGGGAGCGCGAGGCGTGCTCCACGGCCTCCAGCTGGTCGGCGAGGACCGACTTGGAGTCGTGGAGGAGCCGGCCCACCAGGGTGGACTTGCCGTCGTCGACGGAGCCGGCGGTGGCGAAGCGCAGCAGGGTGGTGGCCGCCAGCTGCTCGGTCAGCTGCTCGGTGGACGTGCTCATTAGAAGTACCCTTCGCGCTTGCGGTCTTCCATCGCGGCCTCGGACATCTTGTCGTCGGCGCGGGTCGCGCCCCGCTCGGTGAGCCGGGAGGCGGCGATCTCGGCGATGACGGCGTCCAGCGTGGTCGCGTCGGAGTCGACGGCGCCGGTGCAGGACATGTCGCCGACGGTGCGGTAGCGGATCAGCCGCGTCTCGACCGTCTCGGACTCCTTCGGGCCGCCCCACTCGCCCGCCGTCAGCCACATGCCGCTGCGGGCGAACACCTCGCGCTCATGGGCGAAGTAGATGTCGGGAAGCTCGATCTTCTCGCGCTGGATGTACTGCCAGACGTCCAGCTCGGTCCAGTTGGACAGCGGGAAGACACGGACGTGCTCGCCGGGCGCGTGCCGGCCGTTGTAGAGCTGCCACAGCTCGGGGCGCTGACGGCGCGGGTCCCACTGCGAGAACTCGTCGCGCAGCGAGAACACCCGCTCCTTGGCGCGGGCCTTCTCCTCGTCGCGGCGGCCGCCGCCGAAGACGGCGTCGAAGCGGTGCTGCTGGATCGCCTCCGTCAGCGGGACGGTCTGCAGCGGGTTGCGGGTGCCGTCGGGGCGCTCGCGGAGCTTGCCGGCGTCGATGTACTCCTGTACGGAGGCGACGTGCAGCCGCAGCCCGTGCTGGGCGACGACGCGGTCGCGGTACTCCAGGACCTCGGGGAAGTTGTGCCCGGTGTCGACGTGCAGCAGCGTGAAGGGGACCGGCGCGGGGGCGAAGGCCTTCAGCGCCAGGTGCAGCATGACGATGGAGTCCTTGCCGCCGGAGAAGAGGATCACCGGCCGCTCGAACTCACCCGCCACCTCACGGAAGATGTGGACGGCCTCGGACTCCAGGGAGTCGAGGTGCGACAGCGCGAACGGGCTGTCCGTACTGTCGTGAACATGAGCCACGGTGGTCATGCGAGACCCCTCTCGGTGAGCAGCGCGTGGAGCGTCGCTGCCGACTCCTGCACGGTCTGGGTGTGGGACTCGATCCGCAGATCGGGGTTGCGCGGCTCGTCGTACGGATCGTCGACGCCGGTGAGTCCGCTGATCTCGCCCGCGGCCTGCTTGGCGTAGAGACCCTTCACGTCGCGTACGGAGCACACGTCCACCGGAGTGGCGACATGCACCTCGACGTACGGGGTGCCCTCCGAGGCGTGGCGCTTGCGCACCGCCTCGCGGCTGTCCTCGTACGGGGCGATGACGGGGACGAGGACCGTCACGCCGTTGGAGGCGAGCAGCTCCGAGACGAAGCCGATCCGCTGCACGTTCGTGTGCCGGTCCTCGCGGCTGAAGCCGAGGCCCGCCGAGAGGAACTCGCGGATCTCGTCGCCGTCGAGGACCTCGACGCGGTGGCCCTCGGCGCGGAGCCGGCCGGCCAGCTCGTACGCGATGGTGGTCTTGCCGGCGCTCGGCAGGCCGGTGAGCCAGATGGTGGCGCCCGTCACGTGCTTCTCCTGAATGTTCTGAGTGTCCGTCATCCGTGCAGCCCGCATTCGGTCTTGGCGCGGCCCGCCCAGCGTCCGGCGCGGGCGTCCTCGCCCTCCAGGACGCGGCGGGTGCAGGGGGCGCAACCGACGGAGGCGTACCCGTCCATGAGGAGCGGGTTGGTGAGGACACCGTGCTCCGTGACGTACGCGTCGACGTCGTCCTGCGTCCAGCGGGCGATGGGGGAGACCTTGACCTTCCGCCGCTTCTCGTCCCAGCCGACGACCGGGGTGTTCGCCCGGGTCGGGGACTCGTCGCGGCGCAGGCCCGTCGCCCACGCGCTGTACCGGGTCAGGCCCTCTTCGAGGGGCTTGACCTTCCGCAGCGCGCAGCACAGGTCGGGGTCGCGGTCGTGCAGCTTCGGCCCGTGCTCGGCGTCCTGCTCGGCCACGGTCCGCCGCGGGGTCAGCGTGATGACGTTGACGTCCATGACGGCGTCCACGGCGTCGCGGGTGCCGATGGTCTCCTCGAAGTGGTAGCCCGTGTCGAGGAAGACGACGTCCACGCCGGGCCGGACCCGGGAGGCGAGGTGGGCGACGACCGCGTCCTCCATGGAGGAGGTGACGCAGAAGGCGTCACCGAAGGTGTCGACCGCCCACCGGAGGATCTCCAGCGGGGAGGCGTCCTCCAGATCGCGGCCGGCCTGCTCGGCGAGTGCCTTGAGGTCGGCCGCGGTGGTGTCCTGAGTGACCGTCATATGTCTTCCCCTCCAGAGGACTTGCTCGAAGTGCCCGGGGCGAGCAGCCCCAGGAACTTCAACTGGAAGGCTCGGCTGCACGCTGCGCATTCCCAGGCGCCGTGACCCTGCTCGTTCGGACGCAGGTCCTCGTCACCGCAGTAGGGGCAGTGGAACGGTGCGGCGCGCTCGCTCATGACAGCGCCTCCTCCGACGCGCGCGACGCCCAGGTGGCGAAGCGCTCACCGGTCTCGCGCTCCGCCTGGAAGCGCTTGAGGACCCGCTCGACGTAGTCGGGGAGCTCGGCCGCGGTGACCTTGAGGCCGCGGACCTTGCGGCCGAAGCCGGCCTCGAGACCGAGGGCGCCGCCCAGGTGCACCTGGTAGCCCTCGACGCGGTTGCCGTCGTCGTCCAGGACCAGCTGCCCCTTGAGACCGATGTCCGCGACCTGGATACGGGCGCAGGCGTTCGGGCAGCCGTTGATGTTGATCGTCAGCGGTTCGTCGAACTCCGGGATGCGGCGCTCCAGTTCGTCGATGAGCGAGGCGCCCCGTGCCTTGGTCTCGACGATCGCGAGCTTGCAGAACTCGATGCCGGTGCAGGCCATCGTGCCGCGCCGGAACGGGGTCGGGTTCACCCGCAGGTCGAGCGCCTCCAGGGCGGCGACCGCCGAGTCGACCTGCGACTCCTCGACGTCGAGCAGGATCATCTTCTGGTCCGCGGTGGTCCGCAGCCGGCCGGAACCGTGCTGCTCGGCCAGGCCCGCGATCTTGGTCAGGGTGGCGCCGTCGACCCGGCCCACGCGCGGGGCGAAGCCGATGTAGAAGAGGCCGTCCTTCTGCCGGTGCACGCCCATGTGGTCGCGCCACTGGCCGGCGGGCTGCTCGGGGGCGGGGCCGTCGGTGAGCTTCCGCTTCAGGTACTCGTCCTCCAGGACCTGGCGGAACTTCTCCGGGCCCCAGTCGGCGACGAGGAACTTCAGCCGGGCGCGGTTGCGCAGCCGGCGGTAGCCGTAGTCGCGGAAGATCGAGATGACGCCCTCGTAGACGTCCGGGACCTCGTCGAGGGAGACCCAGGTGCCGAGGCGGACGCCGAGCTTGGGGTTGGTGGAGAGACCGCCGCCGACCCAGACGTCGAAGCCGGGGCCGTGCTCCGGGTGGCGCACGCCGACGAAGGCGATGTCGTTGATCTCGTGCGCCACGTCGAGCTGCGGCGAACCGGAGACCGCGGACTTGAACTTGCGGGGCAGGTTGGAGAAGTCCTTGTTGCCGACGATCCGCCGGTAGATCTCGTCGATGGCGGGCGTGCCGTCGATGATCTCGTCGGCGGCGATGCCGGCCACGGGGGAGCCGAGGATGACACGCGGAGTGTCGCCGCAGGCCTCCGTGGTGGACAGGCCGACCGCCTCCAGGCGGTTCCAGATCTCGGGGACGTCCTCGATGCGGATCCAGTGGTACTGGACGTTCTGCCGGTCGGTGATGTCGGCCGTGCCCCGGGCGAACTCCTCGGAGATCTCGCCGATGACCCGCAGCTGTTCGGTGGTCAGCCGGCCGCCGTCGATGCGGACGCGGAGCATGAAGTACTCGTCGTCCAGCTCCTCCGGCTCCAGGACGCCCGTCTTCGTGCCGTCGAGTCCCTGCTTGCGCTGGGTGTAGAGGCCCCACCAGCGCATGCGTCCGCGCAGGTCGTTGGGGTCGATGGAGTCGAATCCGCGCTTCGAGTAGACCGTCTCAATACGTGTCCGTACATTGAGACCGTCGTCGTCCTTCTTGAACTGCTCATTGCCGTTCAGGGGGGTGAAGTGCCCCACGGCCCACTGACCCTCGCCACGGTGGCGCCCGGCCTTGCGGCGGGCGGCGGCGGGAGTGGGGTTTTCCGGGGTGGCGGCCATGGCGTCTTGTCCTTCGGGACTGCGAGAGGGCGGCTCTGACCTGCACACTCACGCTCAGGTCAGAGGGTGGCGCGTCAGTGCGCAGCAGGGCGGGGCAGAGTCGGGCTGAAAAGTGATCGCGGCGGTGCTGGTTCTCTCAGCGCGCCGGACACATGGCGCTGGACATGCGGCCTAGGTCGACGTGCCGCCGACTCACCAAGGCAATTCCAGTTCCAGACATGACGGAAGCGTGTCACGGGACTTTGGACCCAGTCCAGCATCGTCCAGAATGCGGACGTAGTCGTCTCGCTTTGCGAGACGGTGTGGTGCGGGTCACGCGAAAGGGGCCCTGACCAGGGCCCCTTTCGTCGTCAATGCCGGGAGCGGACCGGCTCAGGCGTGGGCACCGGGCCACGGACCGGGGGTCTCGCTCTCCTCGATCTCCTCCACCTTCGTGTCGAACAGCCGGAAGCCGCGCCGCTCGTAGTTGGCCATCGCGTGCGGGCCGTCGAGGGAGCAGGTGTGCAGCCAGACGCGCCTCGTCGTCTCCCGCTCCGGCCAGCGCTCCGCCAGGTCCCAGGCCCGGGCCACCCCGTACGAGAGGAGGTGGCCGCCTATCCGGCGCCCCCGGAAGGCCGGGATCAGGCCGAAGTAGACGATCTCCACCACGCCGTCCTCCTGCGGGTCCAGCTCCACGTACCCGGCCGGCGTCCCCCTGTCGTACGCCACCCAGATCTCGGCGCCCGGCTTCTCGACGATTTCCTGCCACTGCTTGTACGTCAGCGACAGCCGGTCGTTCCAGCGGATGTCGCCGCCGACCGCGGTGTAGAGGAAGCGGCTGAACTCCGCCGAGGGCACCTCGGCGCGCCGGACGGCCACGTCGTCGCCCTCCGGCGGGGTGGCGGGACGCAGATCGGACGGCGAGGTCTGCTCGAGGGACCAGGTGGTGAGAGTGATGCTCATAAGGTCATCGCATCATGCGGAGCGGCTGATTCCCACCTTGTTCGGTCCTGGCGGACAAGCAGTCCGGCATGCGGTCACGCGGAGGCCCGCTCACGTACGTGCCGCCGCCCGGACCGCCGGGGCCAGGGAATGCGGCAGCAGGTCCGCCGCGCGCTCCGGCCGCAGGACCTCCACCGCGACCTCCTCCCGGAAGCGGTACGGGCGGTGCGCCAGGACCCCGGCCAGGTTCCTGCGTATCCGGGACATCTCCGCCCGTACGGTCACCGTGCGCGTGCGGTCCCCGAACACGTCGTCCGCCAGCTCCGCCGCCGTCCGCCCGTCCCGGCGCACCGCGAGGACGTAGAGGAGCTCCGCGTGCCGGGGGCTCAGCTCCTGCTGCCAGCTGCCCGCCGCCCCCGAGACGGACACCGTCCAGCGGCGCGGCCTGCTCAGGTCGAGGACCACCCGGCTCGCCGCCTCCGCGCCCGGGCCCGCCTCGCGCGTCTCCTCCTCCACCCGCAGCAGCCAGCCCCCCGGCAGCGGCTCCACCGCGCACACGCCGAGCGAGGGCAGCCACAGCCGGCCGGACCGGAACGACTTCGGCAGCGGGATCCGGTCCACCGGCGCGAGCCCGGTCACCGCCGCCGTCCAGCCGTGGGCGTCCACCGCGACGGCCCGGCCGCCCACCCGGCACAGGATCGGCGCGGCCACCGCCCGCAGCCGCTCGACCGACCTCCGGTGCCGCTCCCGCATCTCGGCCTCGGCGAGCTGGGCCACCGAGTCGACCAGGGCCAGCATCGCCGGATGGAAGGTGGACGCCGGGCCGCTCACGTCCAGGATGCCGAGCAGCCGGCGGTCGCGCGGGTCGTGCACGGGCGCGGCGGCGCAGGTCCAGTTGTGGAGGGTGTGCACGTAGTGCTCGGCGGAGTGCACCTGCACCGCCCGGCCCATGGCGAGGGCCGTGCCGACCGCGTTGGTGCCGGTGGTGTGCTCGGTCCAGGCCGCGCCCTCCTCCAGGCAGATGCCGTTCGCCTGCCGCATCACCGCCGGGTTCCCCTGCCGCCACAGCACCCGGCCGTGCTCGTCGGTGACCACCATGATCTGGAGCGAGGTGTCGGCGATCCCGGCGAGTCCGCCGCTCAGCGTCTGCATGACCTCGGAGAGCAGCGTGGACCTGCGCCGCTCCTCCAGTTCGTCCCGCTGGAGCAGCACGCTGCTCGTGCCCTGGTCGGGGTCGAGCCCGAGCCGGGCCATCCGCTGCCAGGAGGCGTCGATCACCGGGCGGGGCGCGATCGGCGGCGTACGGCCCGCCAGGGTCGCCTCGCGCACCCGATGGAGCAGCCGGGTGGCCTGGACGGCGTCCATGGCGGCGAGGCGCTTCATGTCGAGCTGCGTGTTGTTCATCGGTCTCTCCCAGACACCCGGGGTGCTGTATCGGTTCTGCACGGGGCAGATGTCCGGAGTGTCGGTACCCATCGTGCCGTTCGTGACCGTCCGGCGAGGCCCGGTTCGGGTAATCCTGCAACTCTTTGCAACTCTGGTCGGCGGCAGGGCTCCTGGGCGAAGGTGGTGCGAGCGGTGGGTGGTGCCGTGTCGGCGCAGCACCACCCCCGCTTCTCCACGCGTGCCGACCCCCGAGGTCCACCCCTGGTAAGCGCGACACGACGTCCCGCCGAACCGGCACCGCGTCCTGCCGTACGGCACCGCGTCCTGCCGTACCGGCACAGCCTCCCGCCGTACCGGCACAGCCTCCCGCCGTACGGCACAGCCCCTCGCCGGCACCGGCACAGCCCCCCGCCGTACCGGCACACGGCCCGTCGGGCCCCGGCGCCCCTCAGACCTCCACCCGCGCCCGTTCCACCACCGCCCGCAGGTCCAGGGTGTGCGGCAGCGTCCCGAAGGCCGAGCCGCCGTCCCCGCCGAGGCGTGCCGCGCAGAACGCGTCCGCGACCTCCGGCGGGGCCCACCGCACCAGCAGCGCCCCCTGGAGGACCAGCGCGAGCCGCTCCGTGAGCCGCCGCGCCCGCGCCTCGATCCCGTCCATGTCCGCCAGCTCCACCAGGAGCCCCCGGATCGCCCGGTCGAGCCGGTGGTCCGCGCCCCGCGCCGCCCCGACCTCCCGCAGCAGCGCGTCGAGGGCGGCGGGCTCGGTCCGCAGCACCCGGACCACGTCCAGGGCCTGGACGTTCCCCGAACCCTCCCAGACCGAGTTGAGCGGCGACTCCCGCAGCAGCCGGGGCATCCCCGACTCCTCCACGTACCCGTTGCCGCCCAGGCACTCCAGCGCCTCCGCCACCATCGGCGTACACCGCTTCGTCACCCAGTACTTCGCCGCCGGCACGGCGATACGGAGCAGGGCCCGCTCCCGCTCGGCATCGCTGCCGCCGTCGGCATCGCCGGCGTCGTAGGCCGCCGCGAGCCGCATGCCCAGCACCGTCGCCGCCTCCGACTCCAGGGCGAGATCGGCCAGCACGTTCCGCATCAGCGGCTTGTCGATCAGCGGTCCGCCGAAGGCCCTGCGGTGCGCGCAGTGGTGCACGGCCTGCGCCACCGCCTGCCGCATCAGCGCCGCCGAGCCGAGCACGCAGTCGAGCCGGGTCGCCGCCACCATGCCCATGATCGTGCGAAGCCCGCGCCCCTCCTCGCCGACCCGGCGCGCCCAGGTGGTCCCGTCGAACTCCACCTCGGCGGAGGCGTTCGAACGGTTGCCCAGCTTGTCCTTGAGGCGCTGGAGCGCGAAGGCGTTCCGCGAGCCGTCCGCGAGCACCCGCGGCACCAGGAAACAGGTCAGCCCCGCCGGGGCCTGCGCCAGGACCAGGAAGGCGTCCGACATCGGCGCCGAGCAGAACCACTTGTGCCCCGTCAGGACGTACTCCCCGTCGGCCGCCAGCGGGCGCGCCTCCGTCGTGTTCGTCCGGACGTCGCTGCCGCCCTGCTTCTCCGTCATGCCCATCCCGAGCAGCACCCCGGCCTTCTCCGCGACCGGGCGGAGCCCCCACTCGTACACATGGGAGGTGGCCGCGGGCTCCCAGACCTCCGCGATCTCCGGCTCGGCGCGCAGCGCGGGCACCGCGGCGTGCGTCATCGACAGCGGACAGCCGTGCCCCGCCTCCACCTGGGACACCACCAGGAACCCGGCGGCCCGCCGCACATGTCCACCCGGACGGCCCCACGCGTCGGTGAGCCCCGCCCCCACCGACTTGCCGAGGAGCCGGTGCCAGGCCGGATCGAACTCGACCTCGTCGATCCGGTGGCCGTACCGGTCGTGGGTGAGCAGGCGCGGCGGGTTCGCGTTCGCCCGCTCGCCCCACTTCGCCATCTGCCCCGAACCGGCCGCCTTGCCGAGGACGCCGAGGTCACCGCGGGCCTCGTCGAGGAGCTCCGGCGCGAGGTGCCGCTCGACCGCCTCGGCCAGCACCCGATCGCTGTCGAAGACGTCATGCCCGACCAGGGGCGGAGCCTGGTTGGTCACGGTGTGGGTGGTCGCTGTCATGCCGATACGGTAAGCAGGTGCAGGCAGCAAGCGAAACACCCGAACGGCCCGAGCGGCGGCCCTGGAGCAGGCTCCACCGCGCGCGCGTCCTCTACCGCAACGTCTCGAAGCGGAAGATGGTCTGGCTGCTCCTCAAGGACACCGTCAACTCGTGCATCGAGTACCGGATCCTCGGCCTCGCCGCCGAGGCCGCGTTCTTCACCCTGCTGTCCCTGCCGCCGCTGCTCCTCGGCCTGATCGCCCTCCTCGGCTACGCCGACGACTGGACCAACACGGACACCGTGGCGAGCATCCAGGAGAACATCCTCCGCGCCGCCGGGACGGTCCTCTCCGACCGGGGCGTCGACGACATCGCCAAACCGATCCTGGACGACGTGACCCAGGGCAAACGGGCCGACCTGATCTCCCTCGGCTTCGCCATCGCCCTCTGGTCCGGCTCGCGCGCGGTGAACGTCTTCATCGACACCATCACCGTCATGTACGGGCTCGACGGCCACCGCGGCATCGTGAAGACCCGGCTCCTCGCCTTCCTGCTCTACCTCGTGGCCCTGGTCATCGGAGCCGTCGTGCTGCCGCTCGCGGTCGTCGGCCCCGACCGGGTCGTCGAACTCGTCCCCTTCGGCACGGAGGTCGTCGCCGTCCTCTACTGGCCGGCCGTCATCCTGCTCTCCATCGCCTTCCTCACCACCCTCTACCACGTGTCCGTGCCCGTCAGATCGCCGTGGATCGAGGACATCCCCGGTGCCCTCGTCGCGCTCGGCATGTGGGTCCTCGGCAGCTTCCTGCTGCGCATCTACCTCACCAGCCAGGTCGAGGGCCCGACGATCTACGGCTCCCTCGCCGCCCCCATCGCCGTCCTCCTCTGGATCGGCATCTCGGCCTTCGCCGTCCTCGTCGGCGCCGCCGTGAACGCCGCCATCGACCGGGTCTGGCCCTCCGTCGCCACGGCCGCCGCCCGTGAGGCCAACGAGCGGGCCCGCGCCGTCCAGGCGGCGGAACTCGTCGCCCGCGTGCGCGCGGAGGCGGAGGACGTCGACGAGGACGACCCCGACATGCCCTCCGAGTTCCCCGAACGCTGGTCCAGGTTCCTGCCCCCGGACGACGTCAAGGCCCGCCTCCACTCGGGCTGGGAGAAGGACTGAGCCGTACGACGGGACTATGTTCGAGCTGTGTACGAGGAGCGCCCCGCCCTGCTCGACGGAGCCGTCCTGTGGACCAGGACCGCCGGCCCCGCCGCCGGCCACGTCACGGAGGATCCGCGCCCGGTCCTGCCCGACGGCTGCATGGACCTGATCTGGGCCGACGGACTCCTCCTCGTCGCCGGACCCGACACACGCGCGTACGTACCGGGGGAGACCGCCGCGCGGTACGCCGGAATCCGCTTCGCGCCCGGTGACGCCCCCGCCTTCTTCGGCGTACCGGCCCACGAACTCCGCGACCGGCGCGTGCCCCTCGGCGCGCTGTGGGGCGAGGCCGGGGCGCGCCGCCTCGCCGAGCGGATCACCGAGACCCCCGACCCGGCCGCCGCCCTCGACGCGCTCGTACGCCGCAGGGCCGCCGACGCGCCCCCGCCCGATCCGCTGCTCAGGGCCGTCGCCGCGCGGCTCGCCGCGGGCCGGGCGGTCGCCGAGACGGCCGAGGCCGTCGGGCTCGGCGCCCGGCAGCTGCACCGGCGGTCCCTCGACGCCTTCGGCTACGGCCCCAAGACCCTCGCCCGCGTCCTCCGGCTCCAGCGCGCCCTCGCCCTGGTCCTGGCCGGCGTGCCGTACGCCGAGGCCGCCCTGCGCGCGGGCTGCGCCGACCAGGCCCACCTCGCCCGCGAGACCCGGGCTCTGGCCGGCACGACCCTGGGGGCCTACGTGGCGTCCGTGGCGTCCGCGGCGGCGTCGGCGAACAGCGACACGCCGGAACCGTCCGGGTCCAGGACCACCGCGTAACGCTGGCCCCAGAAGGCGTCCCAGGGCTTCAGATGCCCCTGATGGCCGACGGCCGTCAGCTCCTCGTACGCGGCGTCCACCGCCCCGGGCGTGGCGCACCGGAAGGCGAGCTCGATCCGGTTGCCGCCCTCGGGCCGCTTCCAGCCGGGGTCGAAGGAACGCACGACGTCCTCGGTGTCCCAGGCGATCCGCAGCCCGCCGGGCAGCGCCACCTCCACGTGCGGGGCCGTCTCGGCGCCCTCGGGGATGTCCAGGCCGAGACGTCGGTAGAAGGCGAGCGAGGCGGCCATGTCGGAGACGACGACGCCGATGAGGTCGATCCGGGGTGTCATGTCGGGTGCTGTGTCCATGACGGCACGGTAGGCGCGCCGCCGCCGGCCGGTCTTGTACGAATCGGACGCGAGTCCCGCCCCGCCGCGCCGGACCGTCTTCGACGGCGACGGCAAGGGACCGGTGAGACCATCCAGGATCTCGCGCGGTTACCCGGCGGCGCCGACACGGCCGTGCGGCCCGACTGACGCCTCTGGCGCGCGTCCCACCACCGACGCGACCGCTGATCCGGGCCATCGGGGCACGCGACGCCGCGATCGGCACCGTCATGCTCCTCGCCGGCGGTGCCCGCGAGCGGAAGGCGGTCACCGGCTGCCGCATCGCGGCGGACACGTCGGACGCTCTGTTGTTCGGCACACTCCTCAAGGACCGTGACAAGCGCTGGAAGGTGGCCGGCTTCGCGTTCGTCTGGGCCGCCCTGTGCGCCGCGAGCCTGTCCGGCATGGCCTCCTCCGCCTGATGACCGCCGAATGAAGCAGGGACTCCGTCGGAACGGCATGGTGACGCGCCGTCTGTGCCTCGGCCCGGCGTGTCCGGCGCGATTTCGCGCTGACGGCCCCTCCGCCGGGGGACCGCTTCCGGCGCCGGGCACGAGGGTTCCGAGCACCTCCGGCGATCTGGATGCAGGCCGGTCCGGTGACCGCGTACGGGGACCCGTCACACACGGAATCGGTCCACGGTGTCGGGGGGCGAGAGGCAGCGGACCACTGAAGGGAGACGCCATGCGCGAGCATGTACTGGAGGGCCGGGCCGCCGTCGTCACCGGCGCGGCTCGT
>NZ_JBHXRW010000009.1:0-41373 GCF_042716635.1 Streptomyces sp. NPDC058664
ACCACTCCTCCCGGGGGGCCACGTATTTGTGAATATCCCCCCGCCGGGGGGCGGCGGGGGGCCCCCCCCCCCCCGGGCCACACGGCCGTTCAGGCGAGGCGGGAGCGGTAGAGGGCCGCCTTGGCGCGGTTGCCGCACCGGGCCATGTCGCACCAGCGGCGCGAGCCGCGGTGGGACCGGTCGACGTAGAGCCGGGTGCAGCGCGGTGCCGCGCACTCCTTCACCAGCTGGGGTGTCTCGGCCAGCAGCTGGATCGCGTCCCGGGCCACCGTCGACAGGGCCGCGCCGACCGTGCCGTGACGCCGCACCGTGCCGTCGGGGCGGAGTTCGGCGCGCACCGGATCGGGTGTGGCGGCCTGGTTGACCGTGGCGCAGTCCTCGGGGGGGAAGGGCGCGTGGTCGGCCGAGGCGAGCATGAGGTGGTAGATCGCCTCGCGGAGGCGGATCGCCGCGGCCAGATCGGCCTGCGCCGCCGCCGTGGGGGCGTCGACGACACCGGATGCGGCGACCCACTCGGAGAGGCGGGCCGGCGTGGTGAGCAGGTCCAGCGGGGCGTCACGCCGGCTCTGCACGGTTCCGACGAAGTCAAGGGCCACGCTGCCGCTGACGAATGCGAAGTTCATCCCTCAAGAGTAACCGCCTTGACTGGTTAGGCGGGGCCTCTGTAGCCTCCTGCGTAACCTGCTGGACCGGTTACTTCTTCAGTGAGAGGCCACCTCTGCAATGCAAGGCGCCGACCCGAAACCCGCCACGGTCGAGGCAGCGGCCGAGGAGCCGCAAGCCGCAGCTCCGCCGATCTGGGCCAACGCCGTGATCCCCTCCGTCTTCGTGGTGCTCTGGAGCAGCGCGTTCATCGCGGCGGTGATCGGCACCGATGCGGCGCCTCCCTTGCTGCTGACGTTCTCCCGATTCGCGGTCGCCGGCGTCCTGTTGACGGTGATCGCCATGGCGAGCAGGTCGCCCTGGCCCCGGGGACGTCTGCTTCTGCATGTGATCGTCACCGGCCTGCTGATGCAGGCGGTGCAGTTCGGCGCCTTCTACACGGCCATCGGCGCGGGCCTGCCCGGCGGTGTCGTCGCGCTGATCCAGGGGTTCAACCCCGTGCTGATCGCCCTGCTGGCCGGCATGTTCCTGGGCGAGCGGATCACCGGGCGGCAGTGGCTCGGCTTCGCCGTGGGCGGCGCGGGTGTGACGCTCGCGGTCGCGGGCGCACTGGACTTCTCCGCCACTGCCATCGTGCTGTCCTTCGTGGGACTGCTCGGCCTGAGCGTGGGCACGGTCTACCAGAAGCGCTTCGCCCCGGGTGCGGACGTCCGTAGCAGTACCGCCGTGCACTTCCTCGCCAGCGCACCCGTGATGGGCGTTCTGACCCTGACCCTCGAGGACCCGAAGGTGTCCGACTGGGGCGCGTTCGGCGGCTCACTGGCATGGATCGTGCTGGTCAACTCGGTGGGTACGTTCCTGCTGCTCAACTTCATGCTCAAGAAGCAGGCCGCCAGCCGGGTGGGCACGCTCTTCTTCCTCACTCCCGCCGTCACCGCCCTGCTCGCCTGGCTGGTGATCGGCCAGACGCTCGGTTACTCCGCGATCATCGGCCTGCTGCTCGGAGGCGTCGGTGTCCTGCTCGCGGCACGCAGATAGACAGAGCCGTCACCTGCGCGCCCCACGAGGCATCCGTACAGACAGAGAAGAGACAGACACATGAGCACCAAGATCGCCATCAACGGATTCGGACGCATCGGCCGCGGGTTCCTGCGCGCCGCGCTCACCCACGGAACCGATCTTGAAGTGGTCGCGGTGAACGACCTCACGGACGCGGCGACCCTCGCGCACCTGCTCGCGTACGACAGCACCATGGGCCGCCTGGACGCCGAGGTCGAGGTCGACGGCGACTCCCTCGTGATCGACGGCCGGAAGATCGCGGTCCACGCGGAGCGCGAGCCGGGCAAGCTGCCGTGGGGCGAGCTCGGCGTCGACGTCGTGGTGGAGTCCACCGGTATCTTCACCGACGGCAAGAAGGCCGCCGCACACCTCGAGGCGGGAGCGCGGAAGGTCCTCATCTCGGCCCCCGCGTCGAACGAGGACATCACGCTCGCCTACGGCATCAACCACGGCGACTACGATCCGGCGAACCACCACGTCGTCTCGAACGCGTCGTGCACGACGAACTGCCTGGCGCCGCTCGCCAAGGTGCTGCACGACGGGCTCGGCGTGGAGCACGGGCTGATGACCACGGTGCACGCGTACACGCAGGACCAGAACCTCCAGGACGGTCCGCACAAGGACCCCAGGCGTGCCCGCTCGGCCGCGGTCAACGTCGTTCCCACGTCGACCGGTGCCGCCAAGGCCATCGGCCTCGTCCTGCCCGAGCTGAACGGCCGGCTCGCGGGCCTGTCCCTGCGCGTCCCCGTACCGGTCGGGTCGCTGACCGACCTGTCCGTGTACCTGTCACGGCCGACCACGGTCGACGAGATCAACGAGCTCTTCGCCGAGGCGGCGGCCGGTCCGCTGGCCGGGGTCCTGCGCTACACGGACGCTCCGCTCGTCTCGTCCGACATCGTCGGCGACCCGGCGTCCTGCGTCTTCGACTCCAAGCTGACGACGGTCACCGGCGACGGCCGTCACGCGAAGGTCTTCGGCTGGTACGACAACGAGTCCGGCTTCTCCCACCGGCTGATCGACGTCGCGCGGCTGCTCGGAGCCGGCGCCTGACCCGTGCCGGAGGCCGCCGGAACGCGGCCACCATCGTCCTGCCCCGAGCTGCCCCGGCCGCTCGGGGCAGGGTGGTTTCCACGGCGTGCGGCGGAGTGGACCGGCGGGACTCAGCCGGACGCGTGCCAGGCGATGCCCCGACCGGCCCCGAGCTCACGCGACAGGAGGGTCGCGATCTCGCGTACGGCGACGGCGTGCTGCTGCCGGCACTCCTCGGTGAGGAGCCGTTCGACCGCGCCGACGACGCCGATGGCGCCCGCCACATGTCCGTGCCGCTCGAACACCGGTGAAGCGATGCCGGCTTCGCCCAGCGCGCTCTCCTGGTCCTCCTGCGCGTAGCCGAGGCGCCGGATCTCCTCCAGCTGGCCCGCGAGGACGCCGGGGTCCACCACGCTCTGTCCGGTCAGCGTGGCCAGCTCCCCCTCGAGCAGCACCTCCTGCTCCGACCGCGGCAGGAAGGCGACCATGGCCTTGCCGAGTGCGCAGGTGTTCCACGGGACGGTGGCGCCGAGCTCCAGGATCTGGACCCCGCTGCCGCGCCGGAACGCGTGGTGCACGACGAGGACGTGCCGGCCGTCGAGTACGGCGACCCACACCGCCTCCCCGGTGCGCTCGGCGAGGCCGTCGGCCCACGGGAGCGTGCGCGATCTCAGCTCCTGGGTCTCCAGGTAGGAGTTGCCGAGGCGCAGCAGGGCCGAGCCCAGGAGGTACTTGCTGGTCTCCTTCTCCTGGCGGACCAGCCCTTCGGCCTCCAGCGTGCGCAGCAGTGCGTGCACGGTCGGTTTGGACACACCGATCCGTTCAGCGATTTCCGTCACGCCCAGGCGAGGGCCGGCTGACGCCAACTCCCGGAGGATGCGCGCCGCGCGCTGAACAGACTGCACCATGGCCTTTGCTCGCATTCAGTATTGCGGAACAATATTCAGAAATATATCACCCATTGATGATGAGGTATCCATCGGTGCGAGACCCGGGACCCGGGTCGCCGCGGCCGGGCTGACGGCCGGGATCCGGGACCCGGATCCCCTTCGGGACGGAAGGGGATCAGTGCTCGCAGAGGGAGAATTCTCGTTCGTAGAGCTGCTCGTTGTGTTCGTCGACGAAGAACTTGCGTTCCCGCATGAGTTGTTCGCGGTAGTCCTTGGCCTGTTCAAGTGTCATGGTCGATGTATCGGCCCATGGTTGCTGCGGTGGCACATCGGATGTCGAGACGATCTTTTCCGACGGGTCGACCAGGAAGAAAGCGAGAATCTTGCGGTATCCCGGACGAGTGGGATCCGTGAGACGGAACGAACCGACGCGGTGTTGCAGGATGTTCGGGAACGCCAGGCAGCGGCCCGCCGGGGTGGACGCGGATCCCAGTACCTGGTTCAGTGCGTCTTCGTTCTCCAGGCCGTAGACCTCACGCAGGCCGTTGTCGTCGTTCTGTTCATAGCGCGGGTCGTCGAGTGCCGCCCGGAAACTCAGCCGGCTTTCGGTGATGTTCTCGCTGTCCCAGTAGTAGATGCCGGTCGAGACGATCCGCTCGTTCAACATCCCCTCGACATGCCAGGAACCACCGGAGTACTCGGGCTTGTCCGGGGTGAGGTGAATGGCGGCGAGTTTGACGATGACCTGGAGACGGCGGCCCCGCAGGTCGACCCGGGCGGATTCGTCGGGCAGCTCGGGCGGGGTGAAGGCCGGGGCGTCCGGGACGACCGGGAGGCGGTTCTCCCACCAGTCGTCCTGGGCCGCTTCCCACGCGCTGACGGCTTCCTCGTAGGCCTCGGCGTCGCCGAAGGAGGATTCGTCCGGATGCTCCGGCTCCGAGTCGTACCACCCGTAAGGGTCGGCCTTGATCCGCACGGGCCGTGGATGGCGCAGATCGGTGAGCACGTTCTCCAGCAGCGGGCGAAAGCGCGCGAACAACTCCGGCAGGACGGAGGCCAGTTCGTGATGGGCCTCGGGGTGGACGTTGTTGACGTACGAACGGAAGGCGACATCGCCGTCGTCACTGACGTCGACGTCCGTGGGCAGCCACTGGAACTGCTCCGAGAACTCGTACTTCGAGTAGCGGTCCGTCGGATTCCGCCAAGCCCGCTCGGGTGCCCCGCTCACCTCTCTCACCAGGCAGAACAGTGAGGGATGAACCAGATCCAGTACCTGTCCTCCGGATCCGGGATGCCAGTCCCGCTCCGCTTCGGGGACCTCTTCCAGAACCCGGACCGCCTCGCGCAGCCGGGACCTGAGCTTGTCGTCGACCAACGTGTCCGACTGCCACACCCCGTCGACGGCGGACACCTCGACGCCGGTCCGGCCGTCCCGCAGCGCGGCGTAATGCGCGAGTTCGGCGAGCACATAACGAACCTGCGCCTCGGTGAGGCCCTGGGCGACCGCTTCCCGCGTCCACCTGGCGACGATGTCGGCATCGTGCATCTTGTCGAACCACCCCGGCTTCGCCCGGATGTGTGAGCTGCACTCCATCATCTGAAGTTCCCGCAGCGTTCGGGGTGTCGCGAACGCTATGGAACGGGACGCGTGAAAGGGCAGCGGGAAAGCAGACAGGCCGGTCAATTCTCTTGGTCCTCCCCGTCGGTGTGCGGTGGCGGGAAGGATACTTCAGCGAACCGACACCGCAGCCGCGGTCGGCCCGCGGCACGGGTCATCGGTCTCCGAGTGCCCGCATGCCCGTGGCGCGGGCGGTCTCCGACGCCGCGTCGGAACCGAGGAGGCCGAGGACTTCGCGGGCACGGTCCGGCCGGGAGGAGCCGGCCAGTACGCCTCCTCCGAAGACGGTGCTGATCGCGTTGTCGCCCGGCAACGGACCGACGACGACGACGCCCGGCAGGTCCATCAGCTCGCTGTGCTGCTGAAAGGCCAGGTCGGCCCGGCCGGATGACAGCAGACTGCCGGCAGGCACACCCGGTGACGCCTGGACGAGCCGGCCTCGAAGCACGTCGGCGAGGTCCAGCCGGGCGATCAGATCCACAAGGGCCGTGCCGCTGGGGCCCGTGGAGTAGGCGATCCTCCTCGCCGACAGCAGCGCGGCCCGAAGGTCGGATTCCGAGCGCAGGGCCGGCACCTGAGTTCCTTCCGGCACGGCGGCGACGACCTCCGAGACCCACAGCGGGCGTACGGTGTCACCGAGGACGTACCCCTCTTCGGCCAGTCCGGCCAGCGCCCCGTCGGCCAGTACGAGCACGTCGGACCCGACGCCGTCGCGCACCCGCCTCGCGACCTCGACGCCGCCCGCGGAATCGAAGCGCACCGCGAGCCCGTGGGAGCGCCGGATGTGTTCGGTGAGCTCGGCGAGCAGGGGCCGCGTCGCCATCGAGGACAGCCCGGAGATCTCTCGGTCCACGTCTCCTCCTTGGTGTCCGGCCCGGTGACCGGCCCGGTGTCCGGCAGATGGTACGGCGCGCGGTCGGGTGGCTCAACGCGGGTCTGCGAGACTGATCGCGTGAGCACAACCCAGAGCACAGCGGCTGGGAAGGTCCTTCTGGTCCTGTCGGCCTTCGACCGGGAACACCCGTCGCGGACCCTGTCGGAGATCGCCCAGCGGACGGGGCTGGCCCTCAGCACCACGCACCGCGTGGTGGCGGAGCTGGCGGTGTGGGGAGCACTGGAACGTGCGGAGGACGGTTCGTGGCACGTCGGGCTGAGGCTGTGGGAGATCGCCTCCGGCTGCCCGCGTACGCAGATCCTGCGGGACACCGCCCTGCCGTTCATGCAGGATCTCTACGAGGCGACCCACGAGAACGTCCAGCTCGCGGTGCGCGAGGGCACGGAGCTCGTGTTCGTCGAACGGATCGCCGGGCACCGGTCGGTGCAGCTGCTGACGATGGTCGGAAGCCGGTTCCCCGTCGCTTCCACCGGGATGGGCCGGGTGCTGTTGGCGCACGCGCCGCGGGACATCCAGGAGGAGGTCCTCGAGGCGCCGCTGCGGACCTGGACCCCGCACACCGTCACCGACCCGAAGACGCTGCGGGCACAGCTGGACCGCATCCGCCGCGAGCAGGTCTTCGTCAGCGACCGGCAGCTCTCCGAGGACACGGTCGCGGTGGCCGCGCCCGTACGGATCGGCCGGACCGGGCCCGTCGGCGCCGCTCTGGGGATCGTCGTCGCGGCGCGTACCGCGAGCCGTGCGCGAGGACTGCGTGAACCGCTGCTCAGGGCCGCGTACGAGATCTCCGAGGAGCTCGGCAGGCGAGCCCGCACCGCGGTCTGACATCCGAGGGGCTTCCGCCTGACGGAAACGCCGGCGACCGGCTGCCGCCCCGGGTGCCAGTGTTCGGGGTGCCCGGAACACTCGCAGTCGCTCAGGAGATGCCATGGCCGACGCCCCCGTCGACACCGTTGCCTCGGTTCCCGTCGCCGTCATCGGCGCCGGCCCGGCCGGCCTGATGCTCGCCCACCTGCTGGGCCGGGCAGGGGTCGAGACGATCGTGGTCGACACCCGCTCCCGGCGCGAGATCGAGACGACGCAGCGGGCCGGCATCCTCGAGGCAGACGCGGCCCGCGACCTGGTCGAGACCGGCGTCTCCGACCGGATCCTGCGCGAGGGCCACGAACACGAGGGCATCGAGCTCCGCTTCGGCGGCCGGCCGCACCGCATCCACTTCAAGGAGCTGGTGGGCGCCTCGGCGTGGCTCTATCCGCAGACCGACGTGTTCATCGACCTGGCCGACGCCCGGGACCGTGACGGCGGCACGGTCCACTTCGGGGTCAAGGACACCGAGGTCCTCGACATCACGACCGGCGCCCCCCGGGTCCGCTACACCGCGCCGGACGGCGCCCGCCACGAGATCCGGGCCCGGTACGTCGTCGGCGCGGACGGCTCGCGCGGCATGTGCCGCGACCTGGTGCCCGAGGAGCGGCGGACGCGGTGCGGCAAGGAGTACCCCTTCGCGTGGTTCGGCATCCTGGCCGAGGCGCCGACGAGCGCGCCCGAGCTGGTCTACGCCCACTCCGAGCACGGCTTCGCGCTGATCAGCCAACGTACCGAGGCCGTGCAGCGGATGTACTTCCAGTGCGCCCCCGACGAGTCCCCCGACGCGTGGCCGGACGACCGCATCTGGGAGACGCTCCAGGCCCGGGTGGCCGGCCAGGACGGCTTCCGCCTCAAGGAGGGACCGGTCCTGGAGAGGACGGTGCTGCGGTTCCGCTCGTTCGTCCAGGAGCCGATGCGCTGGGGTTCCATGACCCTGGCGGGCGACGCCGCCCACACCGTGCCGCCGACCGGCGCCCGCGGGCTCAACCTGGCGCTGCACGACGTGAAGATCCTCGCCGACGTGCTGCCGCGGGCCCTCGGCGGCGCGGGCGAGGCCGCGCTGGACGAGTACCAGCCGCGGGCCCTCCAGCGGATCTGGCGGGCGCAGAACTTCTCGTACTGGATGACCCGGCTGCTCCACACCGCGCCCGGCTGTTCGGCGTTCGACCTGCGGCGTCAGCTCGGAGAGCTCGACAACGTGGTGGGTACGCGCGCCGGACGCACCTACCTGGCCGAGCAGTACACCGGCTGGCCCACCCGCGGCCGCGACCACTGACCCGGACGATTGCGAGGCTTTCCCATGATCATCGACTGTCACGGTCACTTCACCACCGCCCCGCCGCAACTGGCCGAGTGGCGCGACCGGCAGGTGGCGGCGGCCGACGGCCGCGGTCCCGTCCCGGACCCCGACGAGCTGGTCATCGGCGACGACGACCTGCGCGCGGCGATCGAAGGCAACCAGCTGCGGCTGATGGACGAGCGCGGCAGCGACCTCACGGTCTTCTCGCCGCGCGCCAGCTTCATGGCCCATCACATCGGCGACTTCGCCGTCTCCTCGGTGTGGGCGCGGATCTGCAACGACCTGGTCCACCGGGTCGGCACCCTCTATCCCGACCGGTTCGCGACGGGCGCGATGCTGCCGCAGTCGCCGGGCGCCGATCCCGCGACCTGCGTGCCCGAGCTGCGCCGCGCGGTCGAGGAGCTCGGCGCGGTCACGATCAACCTCAACCCCGACCCGTCGGGCGGCCGTTGGACCGCGCCACCGCTGACCGACCGCAGCTGGTACCCGGTCTACGAGGCCATGGTCGAGTACGACATCCCCGCGATGATCCATGTCAGCACCTCGTGCAACCCGGCCTTCCACACCACCGGCGCGCACTACCTCAACGCCGACACCACGGCGTTCATGCAGCTCGTCCAGGGCGACCTGTTCGCCGACTTCCCGACGCTGCGGTTCGTCATCCCGCACGGCGGCGGGGCCGTGCCGTACCACTGGGGCCGGTTCCGCGGCCTGGCGATGGCGCTGGGCAGGCCGGACCCGGAGACGCTCCTCGACAACGTCTTCTTCGACACCTGCGTCTACCACCAGCCCGGCATCGACCTGCTGACCCGGGTGGTCCCCAGCCGGTCCGTCCTGTTCGCCAGCGAGATGATCGGCGCGGTCCGTGACGTCGACCCGCGCACCGGCCACCACTTCGACGACACGAAGCGGTACGTCGACGCCACCCCGCACCTGTCGGACGAGGAACGCGCCGCCGTGTACTCCGGCAACGCCCTGCGCGTCTACCCCCGCCTCGCCGCCCGCCTCGCCGCGGCCGGCCGCTGACCCCAGGAGAAGGACCCATGGAACACACCGAGCTCGGCGTCGTCCACGCCAAGGTCGACCGGGCCGCCCCGGAAGCCGTCACCGCGCTGTCGGAGTTCGGCGTCGCGACGATCCACGAGGCGATGGGCCGGGTCGGCCTGATGCGCCCCTACCTGCGCCCCGTCTACTCCGGTGCCCGGCTGTGCGGCACCGCGGTGACCGTGCTGCTCCAGCCCGGCGACAACTGGATGCTGCACGTGGCCGCCGAGCAGATCCAGGACGGGGACGTCGTCGTCGCGGCCTGCACGACGGAGAGCGAGGACGGCTTCTTCGGCGAGCTCCTCGCCACCTCGTTCCGGGCCCGCGGCTGCCGGGGTCTGGTCATCGACGGTGGTGTCCGTGACGTCGCCGACCTGGAGGAGATGGACTTCCCCGTCTTCTCCCGGGCCGTCAACGCCAAGGGCACGGTCAAGGCCACCCTCGGCTCCGTCAACGTGCCCGTGGTCTGCGGCAACGCCCTCGTGCGCCCCGGTGACGTGATCGTCGCGGACGCCGACGGCGTCGTCGTGGTGCCGCGCGAACGGGCCGCCGAGGTGGCCGCCGCCTCGGCCGCCCGCGAGGCGAAGGAGGAGGGCAAGCGCGCACGGTTCCGCGCGGGCGAACTCGGCCTGGACATGTACGGCATGCGCGGCCCGCTGGCCGAGCTCGGACTGCGGTACGAGGACTGACGATGACGAACTCCGAGCCGACGGGCTTCGAGCCGCCGAACTCCGAGCCGACGAACTTCGAGAAGACCCCCGGCTGGCTGGACTGGTACGCCGGTCCGAGCCGTCCGCGGTTCAGGGTGCCCGAGGGTGCCGTCGACGCGCACTGCCACGTCTTCGGCCCGGCTGAGGAGTTCCCGTACGCCCCCGAGCGCAAGTACACGCCGTGCGACGCCTCCAAGGACCAGCTCTTCGCCCTCCGCGACCACCTCGGCCTCGCCCGTAACGTCGTGGTGCAGGCGACCTGCCACGGCGCCGACAACACCGCCATGGTCGACGCCCTGCGGGCCTCCGGCGGGCTGGCCCGCGGTGTGGCGACGCTGCGGCCCGACGCCACCGACGCCGAGGTGCGGGAGCTGCACGAGGCGGGCGTCCGCGGCGTGCGGTTCAACTTCGTCAAGCGGCTCGTCGACGCGGCACCCCGCCAGGACCTGTGGGACGTCGTCGAGAGGATCGCCCCGTACGGCTGGCACGTCGTCGTCTACTTCGAGGCGGCCGATCTCGCCGGCCTGCGGGACTTCCTCCTCTCGATCCCGGTGCCGCTGGTCGTCGACCACATGGGCCGGCCGGACACCGCCAAGGATCCGGACGGGCCCGACTTCGGGGCGTTCCTGGACTTCATGCGGGCCCGGCCGGACATCTGGTGCAAGGTGACCTGCCCGGAGCGCCTGTCGGTGAGCGGCCCGCCGGCCCTGGACGGGGAGCGGCAGGCGTACCGCGACGTCGTCCCCTTCGCCCGGCGCGTGGTCGAGGAGTTCCCCGACCGGGTGCTGTGGGGCACCGACTGGCCGCACCCCAACCTCACCGACCACATGCCCGACGACGGCCTCCTCGTCGACTTCGTCCCGCACATCGCGCCGACGCCCGAGCTCCGGCACAAGCTCCTCGTCGACAACCCGACGCGCCTGTACTGGCCCGACGCCGACTGATCCCTCCCTCGATTGGAGTTCCGGCATGTCGCTGGACAAGACCTACAAGCTGGTTCCGGGGACGACCGTCTTCGACTCCGAGCAGTCGGCCAAGGGGTACCACCTCAACCAGTTCTGCATGTCCCTGATGACGGCGGAGAACCGCGCGGCGTACCTCGCCGACGAGCGCGCCTACCTGGACGCGTGGCCGCTGCGCGAGGAGCAGAAGCGGGCGCTGCTCGACCGCGACCTCAACGCGGCGATGCGCGAGGGCGGCAACATCTACTTCCTCGCCAAGTGGGGTGCCACGCTGGGGTTCTCCTTCCAGCAGATGGCGGGCTCGATGACCGGCATGACCGAGCAGGAGTACCGCGACATGATGGTCGGCGGCGGCCGCCCGGTCGAGGGCAACCGCATCGACCACGCCGTCCTCGAAGCCGCCCGCGCCCGGGAGACGCCGGCCGAGCACGCCCGGGTCACCGGCGCCGTCTTCACCTCGCACGTGCCGGCGATCGGCGCGGCGCTGGACCACGGCAAGGCCGACGAGCCGTACTGGAAACCGGTCTTCGAGGGGTACGAGCGCTCCAGGGCGTGGCAGCGGGAGAACGTCCCCGACGTGATCGTCCTGGTCTACAACGACCACGCCAGCGCCTTCGACCAGTCGATGATCCCGACCTTCGTGCTCGGCACCGGCGCCTCCTACCCCGTCGCCGACGAGGGGTACGGGCCCCGCCCCGTGCCCGGCATCGAGGGCGACCCCGACCTGGCCGCGCACATCGCGCACTCCCTGATCCGGGACGACTTCGACCTCACCCTCGTCAACGAGATGGCCGTCGACCACGGTCTGACCGTCCCGCTGTCGCTGATGTTCGGCGATGTCGAGAAGTGGCCCTGCAAGGTCATCCCGTTCCACGTCAACGTGGTGCAGTACCCGGTCCCCTCGGGCGCCCGCTGCTTCCGGCTCGGCCAGGCCCTCCGCAAGGCGATCGAGTCGTACGACCGGCCGCTCAGGGTGCAGGTGTGGGGCACCGGCGGCATGAGCCACCAGCTCCAGGGTCCGCGCGCCGGCCTCATCAACAGGGAGTGGGACAACGCCTTCCTGGACCGGCTGATCGCCGACCCCGCGGGGCTGGCCGAGGTGCCGCACCTGGAGTACGTCGAGGAGGCCGGCTCCGAGGGCATCGAGCTGGTCATGTGGCTGATCGCCCGCGGCGCGCTGAGCGACATCGACGGCTCGGGCGAGGTCGGGGTCGAGCACCGCTTCTACCATGTGCCGGCGTCCAACACCGCCGTCGGACACCTGATCCTGGAGAACCACCCGCGGGCCGAGGAGCCCGCCGAGAAGGAGTGACATGACTGACGACCGGACCTTGCGGATCGCCCTGGCCGGCGGCGGCGCCTTCGGCGCCAAGCACGCGGCCGCACTGAAGCGGATCGACGGCGTCGAGGTGACCGCCGTGGTGAGCAGCACCCTCGAACGCGCCCGGAAGTTCGCCGCGGAGCAGGGCGTGGGCCGCGCCGTCGCCTCCCTGGACGAGGTGCTGGCGATGGACGACGTCGACGCCGTCGTCCTCGCCACCCCCACGCAGCTGCACGCCGCGCAGACGCTGGCCTGCCTCGAAGCGGGCAAGCACGTCCAGGTCGAGATCCCGCTCGCCGACTCGCTCGCCGACGCCGAGGCGTGCCTGGCGGCGCGGCAGCGCACCGGGCTCGTCGCGATGGCGGGCCACACCCGTCGCTTCAACCCCAGCCACCAGTGGGTGCGGCAGCGGATCGAGGCCGGCGAGTTCGGCATCCAGCAGATGGACGTGCAGACGTACTTCTTCCGCAGGAAGAACCTCAACGCGCTCGGGGAACCGCGCTCCTGGACCGACCACCTGCTGTGGCACCACGCCGCGCACACCGTCGACCTGTTCGCGTACCAGACCGGTTCGCCGATCGTGCGGGCCAACGCGCTGCAGGGCCCGATCCACCCCGAGCTGGGCATCGCGATGGACATGTCGATCCAGCTGCGGGCGGAGAACGGCGCCATCTGCACCCTGTCGCTGTCGTTCAACAACGACGGTCCGCTGGGCACGTTCTTCCGTTACATCGGCGACACCGGCACCTACATCGCCCGGTACGACGACCTGTTCACCGGCAAGGAAGAGCCGATCGACGTGAGCGGGGTCGACGTGTCGATGGACGGCATCGAGCTCCAGGACCGCGAGTTCGTCGCCGCGATCCGTGAGGGCCGCGAGCCGAACTCCTCCCTCGCCCAGGTCATCTCCTGCTACCGGACGCTGGCGGCGCTCGAGCAGCAGCTCGACGCCTTCGCACGCCCGTGAGCACGGCGACGGGGGCGGCGGCCCCGGGCCGTGCGCCGCGCCGGATCGGCCCCTTCGAGGTCCCGGCGATCGGCCTGGGCTGCATGAACCTGAGCCACGCCTACGGTGACGCGCCCTCGCCGGAGGACGCCGAGCGGCTGCTCCTGACGGCGCTGGAGGAGGGCGTCACGCTCTTCGACACCGCCGCCCTCTACGGCTTCGGTGCCAACGAGGAGCTGCTCGGCCGGGTGCTCGCCGGCCACCGGGAGCGGATCGTGCTGGCCAGCAAGTGCGGGATGACCGGGGTCGGCGGCCGGCGCGTCATCGACGGCAGGCCCGAGACGCTGCGGCGTACCGTCGACGAGGCGCTGACCCGGCTGCGTACCGACGTCATCGACCTGTACTACCTGCACCGGCTCGACCCGCGCGTGCCCGTGGAGGAGAGCGTCGGGGCGATGGCCGGGCTCGTCGAAGCCGGAAAGGTGCGGACGCTCGGCCTGTCCGAGGTGTCCGCCGCGACCCTGCGGCGGGCCCACGCCGTGCATCCGGTCGCCGCGCTGCAGAACGAGTACAGCCTGTGGACGCGCAACCCCGAGCGGGGGACCCTGGAGGCGGCCCGTGAACTCGGTGTCGCCCTCGTGGCGTTCAGCCCGCTGGCCCGCGGCTTCCTCACCTCGGCGCCCCCGGACCTCGACGGCCTTCCCGCCGGTGACATCCGCCGGGGTATGCCCCGCTTCGACACCCGTCACTACCCCGCCAACCTGGCGCTGCGGCACGAGCTGGAGAAGATCGCCGACGGCGCCGGCCTCACCCTCCCGCGACTGGCCCTGGCCTGGGTCGTCTCCCGGGGATCCCACGTCATCGCGATCCCCGGCACCCGATCGGTGCCCCACCTGCGGGAGAACCTGTCCGCACTCGACCTCGACGTACCCGGCGAGGCCCTCGAAGCGGCGGAACACGTGCTGAACGCCGCGACCGTCCACGGGGCCCGCTACAACGAGGCCACGCTCGCCGAGATCGACACCGAGCGCTGCGGCCGAGCGGGCTGAAGCCGGGGGGCGGGGAGGGGCATCGACCCTGCGGTCGGTCCCGCTCCCCACCCCTCGGCCCCCGCGGGGCCCGACTACGCTCGTACGGGAGGAAGCGGGCCCGCGGCGCAGGCGTGGGCGAATTCCACGGACGCGGTGAAGCACCGCTCGGCGTCCTCGTCGGCCAGGCCCGCCCAGCCGTGGTCGGCGCCGGGTACGGGCCGGAAGTCGACGCGGGCGCCCGCCTGGCGGAGGGCGGCGGCCAGTTGCTCGCCCTGGGCGAGCGGGATGAGCGCGTCCTCGGTGCCGTGCAGGACGAGGAACGGCGGCGCGTCGGCGTACACGTGGGCGACCGGGCTCGCGGCGCGCGCCAGGTCCGGCGCGTCGGCGAGCGCCGCTCCGATCAGCAGGGCCTCACGGGTGGTCGGGTCGGCGGCGTCGTAGCCGCCGGGCGGGCACTGGCCGGGCAGGGTGGTCAGATCGGTGGGCCCGTACCAGGCGACGCAGCCGCTCAGGGGAGCGGTGAGGGCGAGCAGGGCGGCGAGGTGGGCGCCGGCCGACTCGCCCCACGACACGGTCCGGCGCGTGTCCAGGCCGAGCTCGTCGGCTCGGGCGTTCAGCCAGCCCAGAGCCGCCGTCGCGTCGTCGAGCTGGGCCGGGTGGACGGCCTCGCCGCTGAGCCGGTAGTCGACGGAGGCGACCGCGAACCCGGCCTGTGCGAGACGGGCGAAGGGATCGGGGTCCCAGTGGCGGAAGCGCGGCCCCATCTCCGTACGCGAGCCCGCGCGCCAGCCCCCGCCGTGGAGGTAGAGGACGACCGGCAGGGGGCGGTACGTCTCGTCGGGCAGCCACAGATCGAGTTCGAGCGGCCGGACGCCCGCCCGGTAGGCATACGGAACACCGCGTAGCAGCCGTACGCCGGGGGCGGGGCGCGCGGCGGGCGGGAGCGGCAGCCGTTCGGGGGCCGGCGGGGCCAGGAACGCGGCGAGGTCGGGCGTCAGCGGCATGGGTGCCTCTCTGGGGTGGGCGCGGCCTTCTCGACCGGCGGGGCGGGCGGGTCACGGGGGTCGGTGACGTGAGCGGCGGTGGGCCAGGCGGGCGCCGCACGCCGTGGCCGCGCGCTCGCCGATACCGACGCCCAGCAATCCGGCCAGGCCCAGCAGCGTCGGCGCGGGGGCTGTGAGCCCGAGTCCCCAGCACACGGCGCCCATCGCCGTCCCGGCGGTGAAGGAGACCGTGGCCCGGCGGACGAACAGGGACGGGCGGGCCCGGCGTGCGGCGGTCACAGCGCTCCGAGCGCACTCTGCCCGGCGACCATCCCGAGCAGGCCGAACAGGGCGAGGAGCGGGGGAGCGGGGGCCTTCACCCGCAGTGCCGCGTAGAGGACGCCGACCAGTACCCCGGTCGACAGCGCCTGGACGTACGGCACGGGATCACCCCCTGGTGCGCCACTGGTGTCCGGGCAGGAAGCGCACGTCGTACCGCTGCGGCACGGTGGCGAACTTGTGCGGCTCGGGCACGTACGGCTCGTGCGGCAGGCCGATCTCCTCGGTCGGGACGCCGAGGTTCTCGAAGAACCGCTCGAAGGTGCCGCCGGGTCCGGCGGCCACGCCGACGACCCGGCTGTGGTGGCGCTCGATGCGGTAGGCGTGCGGGCAGTTCTTCGGCACGAATCCGAAATCGCCCGCGGTGAGCAGCCTTTCGTGCTGCTCGCCCTCCAGGTCCTCGACGAACAGCCGTACCGCGCCGTCGGTGACGTAGAAGACCTCGTACGTGTCGGAGTGGACGTGCGCCGGGATCACGTCGCCCCTGGGGCCCTCGACGGTGAAGAAGTTGAAGGCGTTCTCGGTCTGCTCGCCGCCCGCGTAGACGGTGACCAGGTCGGTGAAGAGGTGGGCCCGGTCGCCCATGCCCTTCTCGATGAAGTACGGCTTTCCCGGCTCGGCCGGGATGTGCGACCGAGGGCGGCTGGGGCGGGCGAACTCCATGGTCATGGGGACCTCCGGCACGACGAAGCGAGGAGTGTCAGGTTACCTGACATTCCTCGCGGAGGGCACTCCTGCGGTCGCTATGCTCGAAGCCCCGTCCCGTGAGGAGCCATGACCACCCCCGCACGCAACCTGCCCCAACTGCTCACCGAGGCCAAGCGCTGGTTCGACGACGCGCTGCTGGCCAGCATGCGGGCCGCCGGCGAGCAGCCGGTCACCGTCGGACAGGCGGCCGTCTTCGCCGCCCTCGACGAAGAGGGCACGACGGTCTCGGAGCTCGCCCGCCGGATGGGCGTCACCCGGCAGACCGCCCATCAGGCCGTGCACGCCCTCATCGGCATGGGACTGCTGGAGCAGACACCCGATCCCGCCTCCGCCCGCAGCCGCCTGATCCGCGCCACCGCCGAGGGCGCTCGTGTGCACCGACGCGCCCAGGACACCCTCGTCGTCATCGAAGGTGTCCTGGCGGAACGCATCGGCACCGATGCGGTCGGCGCCCTGCGCGCGGCGTTGACCGTTCCCCCGGGGGAGCCCCCGCTGGTCGAAGCGCCCTGAGCGGCGGTCGGCCCGCGACGGTCGGCCCGCGGGCCGACGGAGCTCGCTCGCCGGTCAGCCGGCGGCGAGCACGGCGTCGGCCATGGCCCGTTCACCCGCCGCGTTGGGGTGGAAGGGTGCCGCGGCATCGGTGATGAGCGGCTCCATCCAGCGGGTTCCGGCCGGCTTGCAGATGTCGTGGCCGATGGACTTGGTGTAGGTGTCCACGTAGACGGCTCCGTGCGCGGCGGCCTGGGTGGCGATCATGGTGTTGAGCCGCTTGTGGATGTCCCGCAGCCAGGGGGCGTCCCCCTTGGCGATGGTCGCGACCCAGGGGCAGTTGGTGCCGTTGTCGGGAAGGATCGCAGGGTAGCCGGTGACCAGGATCCTGGCCTGCGGGGCGCGTTGACGGATGCCGTCGATGGCGGCGGCGATCTTGGGAGCGGTGGCGTCGACGGTGGCGGCGAGCCGGTCGGTGCCCGTCCAGGTGTAACTGCTCTTGCAGGGCGAGCCGCCGAGGTTGAACGCCCCGAGCGTCACGCAGCGGACGATGATGCCGGCGAAGCCGACGTCGTTGCCGCCGATGGTGAGGGTGACCAGGTCCGTGTCGGCGCTCAGCGCGTCGAGCTGAGGTGGTGCGGACGCGTTCTGCGGGGAGGTCATGTGCACCGTGGTGGCCCCTCCGCAGGTGACGTCCTCGTGGGCGGTGGAGGAGAGCGCGTCGTTCACCAGGGCGGGGTAATTGCGGCCGGAACGCATGCAGTCGGCGTCGACCTGGTCCGGTACGCCGGCTCCCGACGCGAACGAATCGCCCAGGGCCACGTAGCGGTCGGGCGCGGTGCCGACGGCCGCGGCGGGACCGGCGCCGAGACCGGCGGCGGTGGCCAGGGCGGCGGTGGCGGCGGTGAGGGCGGCAGCGGTGCGGGTGCGACGGCGCGGTGGAACTGATCGCATGGCGGTGTGCCTCTCGTGACAGGGTGAGGGGGCGGGCGCCTTCTGGCCGCCGGGGAGGGCCAGTCGGCACACCGGACCGGCGGCAGGACGGTCCCGTACGCCTGCCGCCGGAAGTGCGAGGGCTCTGCGCGCAGTGTTACCGGTCGGTTGTACTCGCTCGTAATATGTGGCTGATGTGACGGGGCGTCAAGATGTCGGGCATCGAATCGTGTCCGTCCGGACGCGGGTCGGCCCGCGGGCCCGCGCCGGTGAACGAGCAGGAGAGTCCCCCTGTTATCGTGCGCCGATGTCATCGATCAAGAAGTTCCAAGTCACGTTCGACTGTGCGGAACCCGAGCGCCTCGCTCGTTTCTGGTGCGAGGTGTTGGGATACGTCGTATCGCCGGTGCCGGAGGGGTTCGACACCTGGGACGACTACCACCGCTCGCTGCCGCCCGGGCATCAGGTGCAGTGGTTCTCCTGCGTCGACCCCTCCGGTGTGGGCGCGCGGCTGCTCTTCCAGCGCGTCCCCGAGGGCAAGGTCGTCAAGAACCGGGTGCATCTCTGCGTGCGGGCCGGCACCGGGCTCGTCGGTGAGGAGCGCCTTGCCGCGCTCCAGGCCGAGTGCGCACGACTGGCCGCGCTCGGCGCGGTGCACGTGCGAACGATGCTCGCCGACGAAGAGAACGAGTCCTGCATCGTGATGCAGGACATCGAGGGCAACGAGTTCTGTCTCGACTGAGCGTCCTCGTCCGCGGGCCGACGCGGGTGGGAAGCCCTTGGGGATCGCTTCCCACCCGCCGGGTCCAGCCGACTTCTCGGCGTACAGGAGCGCATCACCGTGCTGCAATCACGGCAAGAAGTATGTAACTTATTGACTGCCCTTGCGCTAGACTTGCGCTCGTGACGCGACGACTTGCCTTGGTGGCGAAAAAAGTGGGGGTCAGCGAGGCCACGGTCAGCCGAGTCCTCAACGGCAAGCCGGGGGTCTCGGAGGCCACCCGCCGGTCCGTGCTCAGCGCGCTGGACGTCCTCGGCTACGAGCGGCCCACGCAGTTGCGGGGAGAGCGGGCCAGGCTGGTGGGCCTGGTCCTGCCGGAGCTGCAGAATCCCATCTTTCCGGCCTTCGCCGAGGTCATCGGCGGCTCCCTGGCGCAGCAGGGGCTCACGCCGGTGCTCTGTACGCAGACCAGGGGCGGCGTCTCGGAAGCCGACTACGTCGAACTGCTCCTGCAGCAGCAGGTGTCCGGAGTGATCTTCGCCGGAGGCCTCTTCGCGCAGGCCGACGCGCCGCATGAGCACTACCGGCGGCTGGCGGAGCGCAAGATCCCCGTCGTCCTGGTCAACGCGCCCATCGAGGAGCTCGACTTTCCTTGCGTCTCCTGCGACGACATCGCCGCGGTGGAGCAGGCCTGGCGGCACCTTTCCTCTCTGGGGCACGAGCGCGTCGGGCTGGTCCTCGGTCCCGAGGACCACATTCCCTCGCGCCGGAAGCTGACCGCGGCGCGGGCGGCCGCGGCCGCGGCGGGCACGGTGCTGCCGGAGGAGTTCGTGGAGCGCTCGATGTTCTCGCTCGAGGGCGGGCAGGCGGCCGCGGGACGACTGTGGGACCGCGGAGTCACCGGAGTCATCTGCGCGAGTGACCCGCTGGCCCTGGGTGCCATCAGGGCGGCTCGCCGGCGCAGACTCGCCGTTCCCGCCGACGTGTCCGTGCTCGGGTTCGACGATTCGGCCTTCATGAACTGCACCGAGCCGCCCCTGTCGACGGTGCGGCAACCGATCGAGGCGATGGGGCGGGCCGCCGTCGATCTCCTGTGCGCCCAGATCCAGGGGACGCAGGCGCACCCCGGTGAGCTGCTCTTCGAGCCGGAGCTCGTGGTACGGGGCTCGACCGCACCGCCGACCGGGGCCTGAGACACACCCGCCACGCGCGGCCGTTCCGAGACACCCGAAGGGCCAGACCGTCAGGTCTGGCCCTTCCTCCATGCCCTGGACACGGGTGACGGCCCCGCCCGCCCAACAGGCAGTTGCGTCGGTCCCGTTGACAAAGCGGTGACCTAACGGAAACCTGTCACCCGGTCATCGCAAAAGATTGACTGAACGACTCAAAAAAACTTGCTGACACCCACATGTACCTACCTGGGGCATGGAAGGTGTCGTGCGAGGACTCTGTCGACGTTCACCCGGTGCGTCCGCCCCCCACGCCCGCCCTGCCTCCCTCGGAGCTTCGGCGCCGCCGGCAGGGCGAGGTCGCGGTCGGCTGCCCGGTGAGGAATCAAGAGGACTTCATGCGATCGAGAAACCACGGGCGGCGAGTGATCGTCGGCTCGGTGATGGCAGGGCTGATGGGTGTGGGGCTGCTCCCCGCCCCCGCCCATGCCGCGGAGGGCCCCAATCTGGCCCTGGGCAAGCCCGCGAGCGCGGGCGGCACGAACGGCGGGTACGTCGCCGGCCATGTGACGGACGGCAGCCAGGCGTCCTACTGGGAGGGCCCGAACGGGGCGTTTCCCCAGTGGGTGCAGGTCGACCTGGGCGCGAGCACCGAAGTCGACCGGGTCGCGCTGAAGCTGCCCGCTTCCTGGGGCTCCCGTGTCCAGTCGCTGAGCGTGCTGGGCAGCGCGGACGGATCCTCGTTCGCCGCGCTGGCCGGGGCGGGTGCGCGTACCTTCGACCCCGCGAACGCCAACACCGTCAGCATCCCCGTCACCGCGACCACGGCCCGCTTCATTCGCGTACAGGTGGCGTCGAACACCGGTTGGAACGCGGCCCAGCTCTCCGAGCTGGAGGTCTTCGGCGAGGACGGCGGTGGCGGCCCGGTCGATCCGCCGCCGAACGGCACGAACCTGGCGCGGAACAAGCCGATCGAGGCCTCCTCGTTCACCCAGTCGTACGTGGCGGCCAACGCCAACGACGGGAACACCGCCACCTACTGGGAGTCGGCCGGGTTCCCCGCGACCCTGACGGCGAAGCTCGGTGCCAACGCCGACATCGAGGCGGTCCGGATCAAGCTCAGTCCCGACCAGGCATGGGGGCCGCGGACCCAGGCCGTCGAGGTGCTCGGACGCGAGCAGTCGGCCACCGGGTTCACGTCTCTCAAGGCCCGCGCCGACTACCAGTTCAGCCCGTCGTCCGGCGGGAACACCATCACCATCCCGGTGACCGGCCGGTACGCCGACGTGCAGCTGAAGTTCTTCACCAACAGTGGTGCCCCCGGTGCCCAGGCCGCCGAGTTCGAGGTGGTGGGCGCCGCCGCCCCGAACCCGGACCTCACCGTCACCGACCTCGTGTGGACCCCCTCCTCCCCCTCGGAGACGGACCCGGTCGAGGTCGGCGCGACCGTCCGCAACGCCGGTACCGCCGCCTCGCCGGCCACCTCCGTCAACGTGAGCCTGGAAGGCGCCGTGGCGGGCAGCGCGCAGGTCGGCGCGCTCGCCGCCGGTGCCTCCACCACCGTCAGGATCCCGGTCGGCAGGAAGGCGATGGGCAGTTACACCGTGTCCGCCGTCGTCGACCCGGCGAACACCGTCGTGGAGCAGGACGACACCAACAACAGCCGGACCGGCTCCGCCAAGCTGGTCGTCGGCCAGGCGCCAGGACCGGACCTCACGGTCACCGCGATCACACCCAACCCGTCCGCTCCGGCGGTCGGCGCGCAGGTCTCCTTCACCGCCACGGTCCAGAACCGGGGCACGACCGGTGTCGCCGCCGGGACCGTCACGCGTCTGGCGGCGGGCACCACCACCCTGAACGGGACCACGCCCGCGGTCGCCGCCGGGCAGACGGTCACCGTGCCGATCTCCGGCACCTGGACCGCCGCGAGCGGGGGAGTCACCCTCTCCGCGACGGCCGACGCCACCGCGACCGTGGCCGAGACGAACGAGAACAACAACGTCTTCAGCCGCTCGCTCGTCGTGGGCCGGGGCGCCGCCGTGCCGTACACGGAGTACGAGGCGGAGGACGCCCGCTACCAGGGCACCCTGCTCACCGCCGACGCCAAGCGGACCTTCGGCCACACCAACTTCGCCACCGAGTCCTCCGGCCGCAAGTCGGTCCGGCTGAACTCCACCGGCGAGTACGTGGAGTTCACCTCCACCAACGCCGCCAACTCCGTCGTCGTGCGCAACTCGATCCCGGACGCCGCCGCCGGCGGCGGACGGGAAGCCACGCTGAGCCTGTACGCGGACGGCCAGTTCGTACGGAAGCTGACGCTCTCCTCCAAGCACAGCTGGCTCTACGGCACCACCGACGACCCGGAAGGCCTCAGCAACACCCCGGGAACCGACGCCCGCCGTCTGTTCGACGAGTCCCACGCCCTGCTGGCCCGGTCCTACCCGGCCGGCACCACGTTCCGGCTCCAGCGGGACGCGGGTGACACCGCCTCCTTCTACGTCATCGACCTGATCGACCTGGAGCAGGTCGCGCCCCCGGCGGCCCAGCCGGCCGGCTGCGTGTCGATCACCACCTACGGCGCGGTGCCCAACGACGGCCTCGACGACACCGACGCGATCCAGCGGGCCGTGACCGCCGACCAGAAGGGCGAGATCTCCTGCGTGTGGATCCCGGCGGGCCAGTGGCGCCAGGAGCAGAAGATCCTGACCGACGACCCGCTGAACCGCGGGATCTACAACACGGTCGGCATCCGTGACGTGACGATCCGGGGCGCCGGCATGTGGCACTCGCAGCTGTACACCCTCACGCCGCCGCACCAGGCGGGCGGCATCAACCACCCGCACGAGGGCAACTTCGGCTTCGACATCGACCACAACACCCAGATCTCCGACATCGCCATCTTCGGCTCGGGCACGATCCGCGGCAACAACGCCAACGAAGAGGGCGGCGTCGGCCTCAACGGCCGCTTCGGCAAGGGCACCAGGATCAGCAACGTCTGGATCGAGCACGCCAACGTCGGTGTCTGGGCCGGCCGCGACTACACCAACATCCCCGAGCTGTGGGGACCCGGTGACGGCGTCGAGTTCAGCGGCATGCGGGTCCGCAACACCTACGCCGACGGCATCAACTTCGCCAACGGCACCCGCAACTCCACCGTCTACAACTCGTCCTTCCGCAACAACGGTGACGACGCCCTGGCCGTCTGGGCCAGCAAGTACGTCAAGGACACCTCGGTGGACGTCGGCTCGAACAACCACTTCCGGAACAACACCGTCCAGCTCCCGTGGCGAGCCAACGGCATCGCGGTCTACGGAGGCTTCGGCAACACCATCGAGAACAACATCATCGCCGACACCATGAACTACCCCGGGATCATGCTGGCGACCGACCACGACCCGCTGCCCTTCTCCGGGCAGACCCTCATCGCCAACAACGCCCTGTACCGCACGGGCGGGGCGTTCTGGAACGAGGACCAGGAGTTCGGCGCCATCACCCTGTTCGCCCAGGGCCAGCCCATCCCGGGCGTCACCATCAGGGACACGGACATCGTCGACTCGACCTACGACGGCATCCAGTTCAAGACCGGCGGCGGCGAGATTCCGGACGTCAGGATCACGAACGTCCGGATCGACAAGTCGAACAACGGCTCCGGCATCCTCGCGATGGGCGGCGCCCGCGGCAGCGCCACCCTGACGAACGTGACGATCACCAACTCGGCCGAGGGCGACATCCTCGTCGAGCCCGGATCGCAGTTCGTCATCCGCAACCCGTAATACGGGCACCGGCATCCAAGGCGCCATGACAGCGGCGCCATGACAGCGGCGCCATGACAGCGGCGCCATGACAGCGGGGTCCGGCCACGGCGGTGGCCGGACCCCGCCCATACCCGAACGTCCCGGCCACCCCGCCACCTCCGGTGAGCGGGGAATTCGGCATGCCATCAGCCGCCCGCGCGCCTGCCGCAATTCAACTGCTGCACCACGTAGACGAGTTGGCAATTCTCTGCAACTCTCTCACCGCTCGCCGTAAACAATCGATGAAGGCGAGCCGAAGAGGAATCCGACGAGCCGCGCCACGCAGCCCACGGGCGCGAGGCCGAGATCGAGGACACATGAGAACGCACAACTGGAGATCACGGAGCATGAGCGCCGTGATCGCGACGAGCCTGCTGGCGCTCGGTGGTCCACTCATGACCGCCCAGGCCGCCGGAGGCCCCAACATCGCCGTGGGGGATCCCGCGGCGGCCAGCAGTGCCCTGCCCGAGTACGGCGCCGCGAACGTCACCGACGGCAACCAGGGCACGTACTGGCAGAGCTCCGGACCGAACCTGCCGCAGTGGGTCCAGACCGATCTCGGTACCAGCACCCGCGTCGACGAGGTCGTCCTGAAGCTCCCGGCGGGCTGGGAGAGCCGCAACCAGACACTCTCCGTCCAGGGCAGCGCCGACGGCACAAGCTTCACCACCCTCAAGAGCTCGGCCACCTACACCTTCGCTCCGGGCGCCGGCAACACCGTCACGGTGGGCTTCCCGGCCGCCCAGGCACGCTTCGTACGCGTCGACATCACGGCCAACACCGGCTGGCAGGCCGCCCAGCTCTCCGAACTGGAGGTGCACGGCGCCGACGGGACCTCGGCGAACCTCGCCGCGGGCAGGCCCCTCACCGCGAGCAGCCACACCGAGGTGTACGCGGCGGGCAACGCCAACGACGGCAACAAGGCCACGTACTGGGAGAGCCGGAACAACGAGCTGCCCCAGTGGCTCCGGGCCGACCTCGGCTCCTCCGTCCGCGCCGACCGGGTCGTCCTGCGCCTGCCCGACGGCTGGGGCGCGCGCAGCCAGACCCTGAAGGTCCAGAGCAGCGACAACGGCACGGACTTCACCGACCTCACCGCTTCGAGGGCGTACGAGTTCTCCCCGTCCGCCCAGAACACGGTGACGATCCCGTTCGGCGCGGCCACCGTCCGGTACATCCGGGTCCTGGTCACGGCGAACAGTGTCCAGCCGGCCGCCCAGCTCTCCGAGCTGGAGGTCTACGGCCCGGGCACCGGCGACACGCAGGCGCCGAGCGCCCCCGCGAACCTGGCGTTCACCGAGCCGGCGACCGGCCAGGTGAAGTTGACGTGGGGGGCCTCCACCGACAACACCGGTGTCACCGGTTACGACGTCTACGCGAACAACACGCTGCTGACGAGCGTGGCGGGCAACGTGACCACGTACACGGACAACCGTCCGGCCAACCAGACGGTCACGTACCACGTGCGGGCCAAGGACGCGGCCGGGAACCAGTCCGCCAACAGCAACACCGTCACCCGGCGGGCCGACACCGGCGACACCCAGGCGCCGACGGCCCCGGCGAACCTGGCGCTCACCGAGCCGGCCTCCGGCCAGGTGAAGCTGACCTGGACCGCCTCCACCGACAACACCGGCGTCACCGGCTACGACGTCTACGCGAACAACACGCTCCGCGGCAGCGTCGCGGGCGACGTCACCACCTACACCGACACCCAGCCGGCCTCCGCCACCGTCGCGTACCACGTGCGGGCCAAGGACGCGGCCGGGAACCAGTCCGCCAACAGCAACACCGTCACCCGTAACGGCGGCGGCTCCACGGGCTCCAACCTGGCCGTCGGCAAGGCGATCAGCGCCTCCTCCACGGTCCACGGCTTCGTCGCGGCGAACGCCAACGACAACAGCACCAGCACCTACTGGGAGGGCGCGGGCGGCAGCTACCCCCAGACCCTCACTGTCAGGCTCGGCTCCAACGCCGACCTCGACCGGCTCGTCCTCAAGCTCGACCCGGCCACCGTCTGGGCCGCCCGGAACCAGACCGTCGAGGTCCTCGGCCGCGAGCAGAGCGCCTCGGGCTTCACCAGCCTCGTCGCCGCGAAGAGCTACACCTTCGACCCGGCCGGCGGCAACACGGTGACCGTCCCCGTCACCGCGCGCGTCGCCGACGTACAGCTGAGGTTCACCGCCAACTCCGGCTCCTCGGCCGGCCAGCTCGCCGAGTTCCAGGTCGTCGGCGTGCCCGCGCCCAACCCGGACCTGGAGGTGACCGGCCTGACCACGACGCCGGCCGCCCCGGTCGAGTCGGACACGATCACGGTTAGCGCCACCGTCCGCAACAGCGGCCCGGCCGCCGCACCGGCCAGCGCCGTCGCGCTGCGCCTGGGCGGCACCAAGGTCGCCACCGCCCAGGTCGGCGCCCTCGCGGCCGGTGCGCAGACCACGGTCAGCGCCTCCATCGGCGCCCGGGACGCGGGCTCGTACCAGCTCAGCGCGGTCGCGGACGAGGCGAACGCGGTCATCGAGCAGAACGAGACCAACAACACCCACACCAGCCCCACCGCCCTGGTGGTCAAGCCGGTCACCAGCGCCGACGTGGTCACCACCTCGGTCACGACCAGCCCGTCCAGCCCGTCCGCCGGGGACACCGTCTCCTTCAAGGCGACCGTGAAGAACCAGGGCAACCAGCCCACCTCCGCGGGCAGCCACGGTGTCACCCTGAACCTGCTCGACAAGCAGGGCGCCACGGTCAAGACCCTGACCGGCTCCTACAGCGGCAGCCTCGCCGCCGGTGCCTCGACGGTGGTGACCCTCGGCCCGTGGACCGCCGCCAACGGCTCGTACACGGTGCGGACGGTCCTCGCCGACGACGCCGAAGAGCTGCCGGTCAAGCGCGCGAACAACACCGCCTCCCAGGCGCTGTTCGTCGGACGCGGCGCGAACATGCCGTACGACATGTACGAGGCGGAGGACGGCACCGCCGGCGGCGGCGCGACCGTCGCCGGGCCCAACCGCACGGTCGGCGACATCGCGGGCGAGGCCTCCGGCCGCAAGGCCGTCAACCTCGACGCGACCGGCGAGTACGTCGAGTTCACCACCCGGGCCGCCACCAACACCCTGGTCACCCGCTTCTCGATCCCGGACGCCCCGGGCGGCGGAGGCATCGACTCCACGATCAACGTCTACGTCGACGGCGTCTTCGAGAAGGCCCTGCCGCTGACGTCGAAGTACGCCTGGCTGTACGGCGCCGAGACCATGCCGGAGAACGCCCCGTCGGCCGGCGGCCCGCGCCACATCTACGACGAGGCCCACCTGCTCCTCGGCGAGACCGTCCCGGCGGGCAGCAGGATCCGTCTCCAGAAGGACGCCGCCAACACCGCCGCGAACTACGCGATCGACTTCGTCGACCTGGAGCAGGTCGCCCCGGTCGCCAACCCCGACCCGGCCGCCTACGCCGTGCCGGCCGGCTTCGGTCAGCAGGACGTCCAGAACGCGCTCGACCGGGTACGCATGGACTCCACGGGCAAGCTCGTGGGCGTCTACCTGCCGCCCGGCGACTATCAGACGTCGAGCAAGTTCCAGGTGTACGGCAAGCCCGTGCGGGTCGTAGGGGCCGGGCCCTGGTACACGAGGTTCCACGCGCCGGCCTCGCAGAACAACACCGACGTCGGCTTCCGTGCCGAGGCGGCGGCCAAGGGCTCGTCGTTCCGGAACTTCGCCTACTTCGGCAACTACACCTCGCGCATCGACGGTCCAGGCAAGGTCTTCGACTTCGCCAACGTGACCGACATGGAGATCGACGGCATCTGGACCGAGCACATGGTGTGCCTCTACTGGGGCGCCAACACCGACCGGATCACCATCAAGAACTCGCGCATCCGGAACCTGTTCGCCGACGGCGTCAACATGACCAACGGCTCCACGGACAACCACGTCGTCAACAACGACGCCCGGGCGACCGGTGACGACAGCTTCGCGCTGTTCTCCGCGATCGACGCGGGCGGCGCCGACATGAAGAACAACGTCTACGAGAACCTGACCAGCACGCTGACCTGGCGGGCGGCGGGGGTGGCCGTCTACGGCGGCTACAGCAACACCTTCCGCAACATCCACATCGCGGACACCCTGGTGTACTCCGGCGTCACCATCTCCTCGCTGGACTTCGGTTACGCGATGAACGGCTTCGGAACGGAGCCGACGACCCTGGAGAACATCTCGATCGTCCGGTCAGGCGGTCACTTCTGGGGCAACCAGACCTTCCCCGGCATGTGGCTCTTCTCCGCCTCCAAGGTGTTCCAGGGCATCAGGGTGAACCACGTCGACATCGTCGAACCCACCTACAGCGGCGTCATGTTCCAGACGAACTACGTCGGCGGACAGCCGCAGTTCCCGATCAAGGACACCGTCCTCACCGACATCTCCATCACCGGAGCCCGCAAGAGCGGCGACGCCTGGGACGCCAAGTCCGGCTTCGGCCTCTGGGCGAACGAGATGCCCGAGACGGGCCAGGGTCCGGCCGTCGGTGAGGTCACCTTCAACGGGCTGCGGATGAACGGCAACGCCGTCGACATCCGCAACACCACCTCCACCTTCAGGATCACCGTCAACCCCTAGGTCACAGCCCTGGGTAAAAGCCCTCCGGTCGTCCGGAGAACAGCCCTCCGGTCGTCCGGAGAACAGCCCTCCGGTCGTCCGGAGACAGTCCCGCCGACGCGGCCTCGACCGAGCCCGAGCCCGCGTCGGCGGCCTCCTGCCGGTCGTCGCTCACGTGCGACCGGATCACGAGTGGGTTACGCAACCCTGTCGCACAATTACGAAATCAGCGCGAGATATTGCGTTCACTTGTTGGTGGTGATTGAGTGTGCCGCGCCCCACAACGCACCGGCGATGGGGCGACCTCCACGTTCACGCCGCTCCACGTTCATGCCCGAAGGGGACCACCCATGAGAAGCGCCCGGTTCCGCCGCAGCCGCCGTGCCGCAGCAGTCGCCCTCGTCTCCGCCCTCTCGCTGACCGCGCTCGCCGCCTGTGGCACGAGCAGCAGCGGCGACGACAGCAGCAGCGACGGATCCCAGCAGAACGGTTCGTCCGACCCGACGACGCCGCTCGACCCGAAGACCAAGGTGACGCTCACGATCGACTGCATGCCGCCCACGGCGAAGGCGGCCGAACTCAAGGAGTGGAAGGAGGACGTCGCCGAGTTCAACAAGACGTACCCGAACGTCACCATCGAGGGACGCTCCACCCCCGGCCAGTGTCTGGAGCCGCCGCGCTTCACCGCGATGCTCAAGGCCAAGTCCCAGCCGGACGTGTTCTACACCTACTTCACCGACCTGCCGCAGGTCCTGGACAACGACGGCGCCGCCGACATCACCGACTACGTCCACCCGAAGTCGGTCCCGCTGCTCAAGGACATCGACCCGAACGTCCTCAACTCCCTCAAGCAGCGCGGCAAGCTCTACGGCCTGCCCACCAGCAACTACACCATGGGCCTGCTGATCAACCGCAAGCTCTTCAAGGACGCCGGCCTGAACCCGGACGCCCCGCCGCGCACCTGGGAAGAGGTCCGCGCCGCCGCCAAGAAGATCGCAGGCCTCGGCAGGGGCGTCTCCGGCTTCGGCGAGTACAGCGCCGGCAACACCGGCGGCTGGCACTTCACCGCGCAGATATACAGCCTCGGCGGAGACGTCGTGGACGCGTCCGGCACGAAGGCCGCGTTCAACAACGAGCTCGGCAAGCAGGTCGCGAAGAACCTCCACGCCATGCGCTGGGAGGACGACAGCATGGGCAAGACCCAGCTGCTGAAGTGGGGCGACCTCCAGAAGCAGATCGCCACCGACAAGCTCGGCATGTTCCTCGCCGCCCCCGACGACATCGCGTACATGGTCCAGCAGCTGGGCGCGAAGTACGAGAACTTCGGCATGGGCCCGATCCCCGGTGGCAAGAACACGCTGGCCGGCGGCAACAACTACATGATCAAAAAGGGTATCTCGCCCGACAAGATCAAGGCCGCGATCGCCTGGCTCAACTTCAA
Organism: Streptomyces sp. NPDC058664; assembly: GCF_042716635.1. Lineage (NCBI taxonomy): Bacteria > Bacillati > Actinomycetota > Actinomycetes > Kitasatosporales > Streptomycetaceae > Streptomyces > Streptomyces sp. NPDC058664. The sequence goes on from NZ_JBHXRW010000009.1 coordinate 29,439, forward strand.
GAACCTCACCATCGGCAAGGGCCAGTTCGACTGGGCCCGCACCAAGGCCGACGGCCTGCCGGTGGGCATCCCGCAGCCCAACTTCTGGCTCAACGGCTCCAAGGCCAAGGACGACGCCGCCCGCGTGGAGCACGCCACCATGCCGGTCGTCAACTTCAAGACCTTCATGGACAACCCCGTCGCGGGCAAGGCCGAGCCGCCGAAGGCGCAGGAGGTCTACAAGATCCTCGACAACGTCATGTCGGGCATCCTCACCAACGAGGACGCGGACGTCGACAAGCTCCTCGCCACCGCCGAGGCGCAGGTCAACCAGGTCCTCGCCAACCAGTGAGCGGATCCGGGCGGGGCGGGCCGGTGCCCGTCCCGCCCGCGGGCCGGTTCCCCGTCGACCGGCCCGCCCGTACCGCCCGGCACCGTCGGGCCCCGAAACCGGCAGACAGTACCAAGGAGCGACGATGTCGGCCCCCAGCCTGACCCCGAGCAAGGCGGACAACCCCCGCCCCTCCCCGCCACGAGAAGCGGGCCCAGCACCGGCCGGCGGCCGGTTCGCCAGAAGCCTGCGGCGCAACCTGACCGCCCACGGCTTCCTCATCGGCGCGGTGCTGTGCTTCGGCGTCTTCTCCTGGTACCCGATGGTCCGGGAGTTCTTCCTCGCCTTCCAGAAGACCGAGGACGGCCGCACCACCTGGGTCGGTCTCGACAACCTGGTCACGGTCGTCAACGATCCGGCCTTCTGGCAGGCCTGGGGCAACACCGCCCTGTTCACCGTGCTCGCGCTGGTCCTCGGTTTCGCGGTGCCCTTCCTCGTCGCGATCGTCATCAACGAGCTGCAGCACGGCCAGGGATACCTGCGGCTGCTCGTCTACCTGCCGGTGATGCTCCCGCCGGTCGCCTCGGTCCTCCTCTTCAAGTACCTGTACGACCCCGGCTACGGCCTCCTCAACGAACTGTTCACCTCGATCGGCCTGCCCGAGCAGCAGTGGCTGCAGGACCCGGACATCTCGATGCTCGCCGTCGTCATCGCCTCCACCTGGATGAACATGGGCGGCGCGACGCTGATCTACCTCGCCTCGCTCCAGTCCATCCCCGGCGAGCTGTACGAGGCCGCCGAACTCGACGGCGCGGGGCTGCTGCGCAAGATCTGGCACGTCACCGTCCCGCAGACCCGTCTCATCCTGTCGCTGATGGCGCTCATGCAGGTCATCGCCACGATGCAGGTCTTCGTGGAGCCGTTCCTGCTCACCGGCGGCGCGGGACCCGAGGGGTCGACCACGACCGTCGTCTACCTGATCTACCAGTACGCCTTCAACTTCAACAACTACGGTGCCGCGGCGGCGCTCGGCCTGCTCCTGCTCGTACTCCTGGCCGGCTTCTCGGCGGTGTACGTCAAGCTCAGCCGCGCCGAGGACGAGTAGGACCGGAGACCCGTCATGTCCACACGCACACTCATCTCGCCGGCGGTCCTCGCCAGGCCCCGCGGCAAGGCCCTGTACTGGACCGTCTTCGCCGTCGTCGTCGTCCTGTTCACCCTGGTCTTCCTCGGCCCCCTGTACTGGCTCGTGTCCAGCGGCTTCAAGGACGCCCAGGAAGTCATCGCGACACCGCCGACCCTGGTGCCCGAATCGTTCGAGCCGGAGAACTACACACGGGCCTGGGAGGTCATGGACCTCGCCACTCTCCTCTTCAACACCCTCTACTACGCCTTCGGGGCGCTCGCCTTCCAGCTGGTCCTCGACGTGGCGGCCGCGTACTCCCTCTCGAAGCTGCGGCCCGTGTTCGGCAAGGCGATCCTCGGCATGATGCTGGCCACGCTGATGATCCCGGCGACCGTGCTCGTCGTGCCGCAGTACCTGACGGTGCTCGACGTGCCGATCGTCGAGCGCAACCTCCTCAACACCCCGTGGGCGATCTGGCTGCCGGCCGTCACCAACGCCTTCAACATCTTCCTGCTCAAGCGGTTCTTCGACTCCATCCCGAAGGAGCTGCTCGACGCCGCCTCGATGGACGGGGCCTCGCCCATGCGGGTCCTGTGGTCGATCGTGCTGCCGATCTCCCGGCCGATCCTCGGGGTGGTGTCGATCTTCGCGGTCGTGGGGGTGTGGAAGGACTTCCTCTGGCCGATGCTCACCCTGCCCGACCCGTCGAAGCAGACGCTCAACGTCGGCATCTACTCGCTGTCCAACGGAGTCCCGGTCAACGTGCTGATCGCCGCACTCACGATCGCCTCCGTCCCCACGCTGCTGATCTTCATGATCTTCCAGCGGAACATCATGAGCGGCCTGACCGCCGGTGGCCTCAAGGGCTGACCGAGCCCCGCGACCCCGACCGATCACGAGCCCGTACCCCATAAGCCTTCGCCGCCGGCCCCCGTGCCGCCCCGCTGTCAGGGCCGGCGGCGAAGAACCGCCCTGCCCGAAAGGAACGTCCCGTGGCAGCCCCCTCATCCGCCCGCACCGACGACTGGTGGCGCGACGCCGTCATCTACCAGGTGTATCCGCGCAGTTTCGCCGACGGCGACGGCGACGGCACCGGGGACCTCGCGGGAGTCCGGGCGAGACTGCCCTACCTCGCCGAACTCGGCGTCGACGCCGTCTGGTTCACGCCCTGGTACCTCTCGCCCCTGGTGGACGGCGGCTACGACGTCGCCGACTACCGCACCATCGACCCCGCCTTCGGCACCCTGGAGGACGCCGAGAAGCTGATCGCCGAGGCCGCCGCACTCGGCATCAGGGCCATCGTCGACATCGTCCCCAACCACGTCTCCGACCAGCACGCGTGGTTCCGGGCCGCCCTCGCCGCCGGCCCCGGAAGCCCCGAGCGCGAACGCTTCCACTTCCGCCCCGGTCGCGGGGAGAACGGCGAACTCCCTCCCAACGACTGGCCCTCGCAGTTCTCCGGCACCACCTGGACCCGCGTCCCCGACGGCGAGTGGTACCTCCACCTCTTCACCCCCGAACAGCCCGACCTCAACTGGGCCCACCCCGACGTCCGCCGCGAACACGAGGACGTGCTCCGCTTCTGGTTCCGACGCGGCGTCGCCGGCGTCCGCATCGACTCCGCCGCCCTCCTCACCAAGGATCCGGAGCTGCGCGACTTCACCGAGGGCGTCGACCCGCACCCGTACATCGACCTCGACGAGATCCACGACATCTACCGCTCCTGGCGGGCCGTCGCGGACGAGTACGGCGGCGTCTTCGTGGGGGAGGTCTGGCTGCCCGACGCCGAACGCTTCGCCCGCTACCTCCGCCCCGACGAACTGCACACCGCCTTCAACTTCAACTTCCTCGCCTGCCCCTGGGATCCGGAGCGGCTCCGCCGGGCCATCGACGACACCCTCGCCGAGCACGCCCCCGTCGGCGCCCCCGCCACCTGGGTCCTCTGCAACCACGACGTCACCCGGACGGTCACCCGGTACGGCCGTGAGGACACCGGCTTCGACTTCGCGAGGAAGCGCTTCGGCACCCCCACCGACCTGGCACTGGGGACCCGGCGCGCCCGCGCCGCCGCCCTGCTCACCCTCGCCCTGCCCGGCTCCGTCTACCTCTACCAGGGCGAGGAACTGGGCCTGCCCGAGGCCGACGTCCCGCGCGACCGGATCCAGGACCCCATGCACTTCCGCTCCGGCGGCACCGATCCCGGCCGTGACGGCTGCCGCGTACCCCTTCCGTGGCAGGCCGACGCCCCCTCGTACGGCTTCGGCGCCGGTACGGAACCGTGGCTGCCGCAGCCCGCCGACTGGGCCCGCTACGCCGTCGACCGGCAGGCCGCCGACCCCGACTCGATGCTCGCCCTCTACCGCAGGGCGCTGGAACTGCGCCGCGGCGAAGCCGGGTTCGGAGACGGCCCCATGAGCTGGCTGCCGTCGCCCGAGAGGGTGCTGGCGTTCACCCGCGCGGAGGGCCTGCTGTGCGTCGTCAACCTCTCCGGTGACCCCGTGCCCCTCCCGCCGCACACCGATGTCCTGCTGGCCAGCGACGAGCTGCCGGCGGACGGCACCCTCCCCTCGGACACCGCCGTCTGGCTGCGCGCCTGAGCACGCCGCCCACGGCGGAAGGCCCGGTGCGCGGACCCCTCGCGAGGGGCCCCGCACCGGGCCTTCCGCTCCCACGGTCCGGGCCTGGCGCCCGGGCGATGTCCGCATCACCTCCGACAGAAGTGAGCCCGAAATGCATGCGAGCCGATCCGGACGCGGTGCTCGTGGCGGTCGAAGAGCCGTCCTGGCCGCCGCCCTCGTCCTGAGCACGGGCATGGTCCTCGAGGGTGTGGCCACGGCGGGGACGCCGGGCCGGGAGACCGCCGCCGGCACCACCGGTCCCGTGGTCACCAGGGCGGCCCTCGCCCCCGAGCTCGTCGCCGGCCGCGGCGCCACCGTCGCCTTCGACGAGCAGGAGGCGGAGAACGCCGTCACCGACGGCACGGTCATCGGACCGGACCGGACGCCCTACACGCTTCCCTCCGAGGCGTCAGGACGCTCCGCCGTACGGCTGACCGCCGGGCAGTACGTCGAGTTCGTCCTCCCGCGCGACGCCAACGCCCTCACCGTCCGCTACAGCATCCCGGACGCGCCCGAGGGCGGCGGCATCACCGCTCCGCTCGACGTCTCCGTCGACGGACGCCACCGCAGGACGATGACGCTGACCTCCCAGTACTCCTGGCTCTACAACCAGTACCCCTTCACCGACGACCCGCGCGCCGACCTCCTCCACCCCGACTGGTGGATCACCGAGTGCGCCTGTGTCCCCGCGGCCACCACCCCGGCGCCGGAGATCACCAAGCCGTTCCGGCCCACCCACTTCTTCGGCGAGCAGCGGCTCCGCCTCGGCCGTACCCATCGGGCCGGGGACCGGGTCCGGCTCACCGTCCCCGCGAGCAGCCCCGCCGCCTGGACGGTGATCGACCTCCTCGACACCGAGCTGGTCGCCCCTCCGCACGTGGAGCGCGGCGGCGTGAACGTCCTGGCCTTCGGCGCCGACCCCACCGGCCGGCGCGACGCGGCCCCCGCCATCGAGCGGGCCATCGCCGTCGCCCAGCGCGTCGACCGGCCCGTGTACCTGCCTCCGGGCACGTTCCAGGTCAACCGGCACATCGTCGTCGACGACGTCACCCTCGTCGGCGCGGGCAACTGGCACACCGTCCTCAAGGGCCGCCAGGTCACCCTGGCCGAGCCCGCCCCCGACGGCTCCCGGCACACCGGCGTCGGCCTGTACGGCAGGAGCGCCGCCGAGGGCGGCAGCCGGAACGTGCACCTGCGCGGCTTCGCCATCGAGGGCGACGTCCGCGAGCGGATCGACAGCGACCAGGTCAATGCCATCGGCGGCGCCATGAGCGACTCCACCGTCGACGGCCTCCACCTGCACCACACCAAGGTCGGTCTGTGGTTCGACGGCCCGATGTCGAACGTGAAGGTCACGAACAACGTCATCACCGACCAGATCGCCGACGCCCTCAACTTCCACACCGGCGTCACCGACTCCCTGGTCCACGACAACTTCGTCCGCAACACCGGCGACGACGGCCTGGCCATGTGGTCGGACACGACCACCGACGCCCGCAACACCTTCTCCCGCAACACCGTCCAGTCCCCGACCCTCGCCAACGGCATCGCGGTCTACGGCGGCGAGGACAACACCGTCAGCGGCAACCTCGTCGCCGACCCGGTACGGGAGGGCAGCGCCCTGCACGCCGGCTCCCGCTTCGGAGCCGAGCCCTTCACCGGCACCCTCCGCTTCACCGACAACACCACGGTCCGGGCCGGCACCCTCGACCTCAACTGGAGGATCGGCCTGGGCGCGATCTGGTTCTACGCCCTGGACAAGAGCATCGACGCCGACGTGCGCGTCACCGGCGACCACTACCTGGACTCCACCCACAACGCGATCATGCTGGTCAGCGACTACGGGGTGAAGGACAGGGTCGACATCCCCGCCGTCCACTTCAAGGACGTCCGCGTCGACGGCACCGGCAACTCCGTCGTCAGCGCCCGGGTGAAGGGCTCCGCCACCTTCGAGAACGTGGACGCCCGCAACGTCGGGGCCGTCGGCGTCAACAACTGCGGCTCCTTCCACTTCCCCGCCACGGGATCGGAGTTCGCCCTGACCGACCTCGGCGGCAACGACGGCGGCTGGCTCGCGCCCTGGCTGCTGCCGAACACCCTCACCTGCGACGACCGCCCGGCCGTCGTCGCGCCACCGGCACCGTCCCCCTGGTGAGCCGAGCACGGCAGACGTGAGGGGTGCGGGTACGGGCGGCGCGACCGGTCAACAGACCGACGCGCCGCCCGCACCCCGTCTCCCGCTACGTCACGGAGCTACGTCACGGAAGGGTCCACTTCTGGTTGGGACCGGTGTGGCAGGTCCACAGGTGGACCGGGACGCCGTCGTTCCAGGTGCCTCCCGAGGCGTCCAGGCACTTGCCGGACTGCGGGTTCCGGAGCGTTCCGTCGGCCTGCGGCGCCCACTTCTGCGCGCCCGAGCCGTTGCACGTCCACAGCTGGACCTTCGTGCCGTCCGCGCTGCCCCCGCTGGACACGTCGAGGCACTTGCCGAGCACCTTCAACGTGCCGTCACCGGGTACCGACCACCGCTGGGCGGCGGTGCCGTTGCAGGTCCAGATCTGGATCTTCGTACCGTCGGCGGTCTGCGCGTTGTCGACGTCGAGGCACTTGCCGTTGACGCCCTTCACCTCACCCGTGCCGGACGTTCCGCCGGGCAGCTGGTTGAGGGTGTACCAGGCCTCGGTGCTCCACAGCGTCTCGCCGCCGGCCGAGCTGAAGGGACGGGGAGAGCGGACGTGGACCACCCGGTCGGCCTTGAGACCCGGGATGGCCAGGGTGACCGTCTTGCGGTCGGTGGAGAGTGTGGCCGACTGCGCGGTGAGCGTCTCCTCGTCGACCTTCGGGCCGCCGTAGTCCGCGGTCGGCACGTAGCGCCACTGCTTGACCTTGTAGTGCTTGGCCAGGTCGGTGGCCGTCTCCGTCGACAGCGGCTGGGTGTACTCCAGGGCGAAGCCGCCCGGCACGGCGCGCATGGACCGGATGTCGAAGGCGTTGGATCCGTTCGGGGTCAGCTTCTGGAGGCCATGGCTGAGCTTGCCCTCCTGGCCCCAGTTGCCGCCCGCGCCGAGGCCACCCGCGTACAGGGCGCCGTCGGGTCCGACGCTGATGCGGGTCACGCCGGCCTCAAGGCCCTGGGTGAGGCGGAACACCGCGCCCTGGTACTCGCCGCCGACCTTCTCGAGGAAGGCGCGCTGGATGCCGCCGTACGTCACGTCTCCGAACAGCATCTGCCCGGCGAACGGCCCCTCGGTCAACTGGAGGGGCGTACTGGGCGAGTTGGCGATCTCGTTCTGGGGCAGCCAGAGAACCGGCTTGGTCACGGGCTGGTTGTCGAAGGGGCCGTCCGGGTTGGTGTGGTGGTTGAAGAACCGGCCCTGCTTGATGTGCACCAGTTTGGACGAGGGCAGCCAGCCGCCCTGGTTGTCGGTGACGAAGATGTCGCCCTCGGGGCCCCAGCCGATGCCGTTCGGGGTGCGCAGTCCGCCGGCGACGTACGATACCTCGCCGGTCTGCTTGTCGATCTTGATGGTGGTGCCGCGGTTCGCGGCCGGCTGGGGGTCGGTGGTCGCACCGCCGTAGTTGATGGAGACCGACAGGTTCAGGTAGAAGAACCCGTCCTTGTGGAGCAGGCCGAAGGCGAACTCGTGGAAGTTGCCGCCGAAGGGCCAGGTCGCCACTCTCCGGTACTGGTCGGTGACCTCGTCCCCGTTGGTGTCGTTCAGTTCGGTCAGCTCGTGTTTCTGGGAGACGTAAAGCTTGCCGTCGACGTACTTGATGCCCATCGGTTCCTTGAGGCCCGAGGCGATCTTCTTCGTCGTCACCTTGCCCGGGCCGGTGCTCCCGGTGACGTGGGAGAGCAGGTGGACCTCACCCGTGGTGTTGTTGCTGCCGCCCCAGGTGGTCACGGCCAGCCTGCCGTCCGGCAGCCAGTCCATCGCGGAGACCTGCGGCTGGAAGCCCGCGGGGCGGAGGTCGGTGAGGGTGTAGTTGGGGTGCACGCCGGTCAGCGGCAGGCCGTCGCCGGGCGAGTCCGTGCCGGCCTCGCACTCCTTGCGGCCGGGGGCGGTCACCCGGACGACGCCGGCGTCCGTGCTCAGCGCGGAGTTCGGGACGACGGCGAAGCCGGAGGCGCCGGGTGGCTTCCAGGCCAGCGTCAGCTGCTGCCCGCCGTCACGCTCGAAGTGCTCGATCCTCAGGGAGTGGTGACCGGCCGTCAGGTCGATCGTCGCGTCCTTGGGGTCGGCTCCGTGGAGGCCGCCGTGGTCGATCACCAGCTGGTCGTCGATCCAGAGGCGGGAGCCGTCGTCGCTGGTGAGGCGGAAGGTGTAGCCGCCCGTCTGCGGGGCGTCGAGATTGCCGATGACATGGGTGACGAAGTTGGTCTCCAGGCCGAAGTCTCCGGACGAGGACCAGTTGATCACCGGCATCAGCTTGTCGATGTTGGGGGTCTGGCCCGCCTTCAGCGTGCAGAGGTCGTTCAGGGGGACCTGTACGTCGAAGACGCGGAGCGTGACTCCGGGCTCCTGCGGCGGCAGCGCGGCGGACACGGGGGTGTCCGCGGGGGCCGGGGTCGCCGAGAGGCCCATGAGCAGTAACGAGGCGAAGAGTGTTCCGACCAGGCGTCTCGCCGGACGGTGGGCGTACAGCCGTGGATACACGTGACCTCCTGACGGGCCCTCGGGTGTGGAGGGCTCGATCGGGCAAGGGGGGAATCCACCGCTGCCGGGGCGCGCCGTCGTCCCGGACACGGAGGTGTCGCCGGCGGGGACTCGAGCGGTCCCGCGCCGTCGCGTCGGTCACAGTAGGGACTTCTTCCGCGGCCGTCCATGCTTTGTCCACGGTGCGCGGAAAGTTCCGGACGGATCGGAGCTCCCTCGCCCGTCCGAGCGGCCACGGCTGTACCGATGACCTCAACGGGCTTTTCCTTAAGGTGTGTTGGTAAGTGCCGGATGCACTTTGTCTCATCTGTGGAGAAAGTAGCGGCAACTCGTGCGTGCAGGGTTACGCGCTCCGACGAAGCCCGCTAGCTTCCTTGAAATGAACCGGTCATGAACCCCGTGTCCGGCCCTCTGCGACGCGACGGCGCGCGTCGACAGCTGTTCGGCGGTCCGGCGAGGCCGCCGCCCACCCCCACCCCCTACGGGAGACCTCTGTGCGCACGAGAACGCTCAGACACGGACGCGTCCGCGTCCTCCTGACCGCCGCGGCATGCGCCGTCGGCTGTCTCCTGCCGGCGTCACCGGCCACCGCCGCGCCGACACACCAGGACGGCGGCCGGGCCGCCGCCGCCCCGCAGGCCTCCCAGGCGGCCGCCGCCCCGGAGTTCCAGCAGGTCACGCTCGCCAAGGGGGTCGCCGAGACGGGCGAACCCATGACGCTCGCGGTGCTCCCCGACCGTTCCGTCCTGCACACCTCGCGCGACGGCACCCTCAGACGGACCGACGCCGCGGGAACCACCACGGTGGCCGGCAGGGTCGACGTCTACAGCCACGACGAGGAAGGCCTCCAGGGCGTCGCGGTGGACCCGGGCTTCTCGTCCAACCGGCACGTCTACCTGTACTACGCGCCCAGGCTCACCACCCCGGGCGGTGACGCCCCGGGGGACGGCACCGCCGCCGACTTCACCCCGTTCGACGGGGTCAACCGGCTGTCCCGGTTCGTCCTGAGGACCGACGGCACCCTGGATCTCGCCAGTGAGAAGAAGATTCTCGACGTGCCCGCCTCCCGGGGCATCTGCTGCCACGTCGGGGGCGACATCGACTTCGACGCCGCCGGCAACCTGTACCTGTCCACCGGCGACGACACCAACCCCTTCGCCTCGGACGGCTTCACCCCGATCGACGAGCGGACGTCCCGCAACCCCGCCTACGACGCCCAGCGTTCGGCGGGCAACACCAACGACCTGCGCGGCAAGGTCCTGCGGATCAAGGTGAACGCCGACGGCTCGTACGCGATCCCCGCCGGCAACCTCTTCGCACCGGGCACGGCCAGGACCCGTCCCGAGATCTACGCGATGGGCTTCCGCAACCCCTTCCGGATGAGTGTCGACAAGGCCACCGGCATCGTCTACCTCGGCGACTACGGCCCCGACTCGGGCACCTCGAACCCCGCCAGGGGCCCCGAGGGCCAGGTCGAGTTCAACCGGATCACCAAGGCCGGCAACTTCGGCTGGCCGTACTGCACCGGCAACAACGCCGCCTACACCGACTACGACTTCGCCACCGGCACCTCGGGCGCCAAGTTCAGCTGCTCGGCACCGAAGAACGACTCGCCGCGCAACACCGGACTCACCGACCTGCCCCCCGCCCAGGCCGCCTGGATCCCGTACAACGGCGACTCCGTCCCCGAGTTCGGCGGCGGCTCCGAATCCCCCATGGGCGGACCCGTCTACCGCTACGACACCTCCTCCACCTCCGAGGTGAAGTTCCCCCAGGAGTACGACGGGGACTTCTTCGCCGGCGAGTTCGGCCGCCGCTGGATCAAGCGCGTCGAGACCGCGGGCGACGGCACCGTGCAGTCGATCAACCCGTTCCCCTGGAGCGGCACCCAGGTGATGGACATGGCCTTCGGCCCGGACGGCGCCCTGTACGTCCTCGACTACGGCACGGGGTACTTCAACGGTGACGCGAACTCCGCCCTGTACCGCATCGAGCACGTCACCGGCGGTCACGCCCCGGTCGCCCAGGCCAAGGCGAACGTCACCTCCGGCACGGCGCCCCTGACCGTCTCGTTCTCCTCTGCGGGCAGCTCCGACGCCGACGGCGACGCCCTCAGCCATGCCTGGACCTTCGGCGACGGCGGCACCTCCACGGCAGCGAACCCCTCCCACACGTACACCGCCAACGGCCGGTACACGGCCACGCTCAGGACCACCGACACCACCGGCAAGTCCGCGACCGCCTCGGTGCTGATCACGGTCGGGAACACCGCCCCCACGGTCAGGATCGATCTCCCCGCCGACGGCAGCATCTACGACTTCGGCGCGGCCATCCCGTTCAAGGTGACGGTGACCGACCCCGAGGACGGCACGATCGACTGCTCCAAGGTGAAGGTCACCTTCATCGTCGGGCACGACAGCCACGGACACCCGCAGACCTCCGCCACCGGCTGCACCGGCACCCTGCAGACCCTCGCGGACGGGGAGCACGACCCCAACGCCAACATCTTCGGCGTCGTCGACGCCGAGTACACCGACAAGGGCGCGAACGGCCAGCCCGCGCTGACCACCCACGACCAGCACGTCGTCCAGCCCAGTCACCGCCAGGCCGAACACTACGGCGCCTCCGCGGGCGTCCAGGTCGTCAGCCACGCCCCCGCGCACGGCGGAAAGACCGTCGGCCACATCGAGAACGGCGACTGGATCGCCTTCACGCCGTACGCCCTCCAGAACACCCGCACCTTCACCGCGCGGGTCTCCTCCGCCGGAGCGGGCGGCACGATCGAGGTCCGCGCGGGCTCCCCGACCGGGACCCTGCTCGGCACGGCGACCGTGCCGGTCACCGGCGGCTGGGAGACCTTCCAGGACGTGACCGCCGCTCTGACCGGCCAGCCGGCCGGTTCCACCTCCCTCCACCTCGTCTTCAAGGGCGGCAGCGGTTCGCTGTTCGACGTGGACGACTTCTCCTTCACGACCTCCGCCGGCGGCCCTCGTGAGGGTGAGGTGAAGGGCGTCAACGGCAAGTGCCTGGACGTCGACAACGCGCAGACCGCCGACGGTACGAAGATCCAGGTCTGGACGTGCAACGGTTCGGCCGCCCAGCGGTGGTCGGTGCCCGGTGACGGCAGCCTGAAGGCTCTGGGGAAGTGTCTGGACGTCTCGGGCGGTGGCAGCGCGGACGGCACGAGGGTCCAGCTGTGGACGTGCAACGGCTCGGGCGCGCA
>NZ_JBHXRW010000009.1:41472-135703 GCF_042716635.1 Streptomyces sp. NPDC058664
GTGCCTGGACGCCTCGGGTGGCGTCTGGAACGACGGCACGGCCGTCCACCTGTGGACCTGCCACACCGGCCCCAACCAGAAGTGGACCCTTCCGTAGCCCTTCCGCAGGCCCTACACAGACAAGGAGGCGACCGTCCATGCGCACCCCTCTGAAAGCCGCCCTCGGCCTGTTCGTCGGCGCCGCACTCTTCCTGACCCCCCAGGCGGTGGCCGTGCCCGCGACAGCGGGCCAGCCCGTCACCATGTCCGCCGACGCCCGCGCGGCGGCGGACCCCGCGTACAAGGTTCTCGTCTTCTCCAAGACCGCCGGCTTCCGGCACTCCTCGATCGACGACGGCATCGCGGCCCTGCGCGGCCTGGGCACGGCCAACAACTTCACCGTCGACGCGACCGAGGACGGCCAGGCCTTCACGACCGGCAACCTCGCCCAGTACAAGGCGGTCGTCTTCCTGTCGACGACCGGCGACGTGCTGAACACCGCCCAGCAGACCGCGTTCGAACAGTACGTCCAGGGCGGCGGCGGATACGTCGGCATCCACGCCGCCGCCGACACCGAGTACGACTGGCCCTTCTACGAAGGCCTCGCCGGAGCGCTCTTCCACTCGCACCCGGCCATCCAGTCCGCCACCGTCAAGGTCGAGGACCGGGCGCACGACGCCACCGCCCACCTCGCCGGCACCTGGCAGCGCACCGACGAGTGGTACAACTACCGCACCAACCCGCGCACCACCGCCCGCGTCCTGGCCTCGCTCGACGAGTCCAGCTACTCGGGCGGGAACATGTCGGGCGACCACCCGATCGCCTGGTGCAAGGACTACCGGGGCGGCCGGGCCTTCTACACCGGCGGCGGCCACACCGACGAGTCGTACACCGAGCCGGCCTTCCGCCGGCACCTCCTCGGCGGAATCCGCTGGGCCGCCGGGATGACCGACGCCGACTGCCGTCCCGAGACCGGCTACACGTCCCTGTTCGACGGTTCGTCCACCACCGGATGGAAGCAGGCCGGTCCCGGCGGGTTCGCCCTCGCGGACGGCACGCTCACCTCCCAGGGCGGGCTCGGCATGCTCTGGTACAACGCGAAGGAGTTCACCGGCGACTACTCCCTCAAGCTCGACTGGAAGGCCGCAGGGGACGACAACTCCGGGATCTTCATCGGCTTCCCCGCCTCCGACGACCCGTGGTCCGCGGTCAACAACGGATACGAGATCCAGATCGACGCCACCGACGCCGCCGACCGCACCACCGGCGCCGTCTACGGCTTCAGGTCCGCCGACATCGCCGCGCGCGACGCGGCCCTGAACCCGCCGGGCGAGTGGAACACCTACGAGCTCCGGGTCACCGGCGAACGCCTGGAGGTCTTCCTCAACGGCCGCAAGATCAACGACTTCACCAACACCGACCCGGCGCGGAGCCTGCGCCAGGGCCACATCGGCCTCCAGAACCACGGCGACGGCGACGACGTCGCCTTCCGCAACATCCGCATCAAGGGAAGCGGAGGACAGCAGCCCGGCCCTCGCGAGGGTGAGGTGAAGGGCGTCAACGGCAAGTGCCTGGACGTCGACAACGCGCAGACGGCCGACGGTACGAAGATCCAGGTCTGGACGTGCAACGGTTCGGCCGCCCAGCGGTGGTCGGTGCCCGGTGACGGCACTCTGAAGGCTCTGGGGAAGTGTCTGGACGTCTCGGGCGGTGGCAGCGCGGACGGCACGAGGGTCCAGCTGTGGACGTGCAACGGCTCGGGCGCGCAGAAGTGGGCGCCGCAGGCCGACGGAACGGTCCGCAATCCGCAGTCCGGCAAGTGCCTGGACGCCTCGGGTGGCGTCTGGAACGACGGCACGGCCGTCCACCTGTGGACCTGCCACACCGGCCCCAACCAGAAGTGGACCCTTCCGTAACCCGCGCCACCCCGCGGCCGCAGGCCGGTGCGTCACGAGCGCACCGGCCTCCGGCCGCTACGCGGCAGAGGCGGCCGTCACTTCGGCATCAGGACGGTGTCGACGATGTGGACGGTGGCGTTGGAGGTCGGCACGCCACCGCAGACGATCTTCGCGGTGTCGTTGACGACGAAGGCGTCGCCGGAACCGTCGGTCGTGACCGTGCCGCCCTGCAGCGTCTTGAACGATCCGTCGGCGAGCGCGCCCTTGTCGACCTTCTCCTCCACGACGTGGTAGGTGAGGATCTTGGTGAGGGCGGCCTTGTCGGCGAGGACCTTGTCCAGGTCCGCCTTCGGGATCTTCGCGAAGGCGTCGTTCGTCGGTGCGAACACGGTGATGTCCTTGGCGTTGTTCAGCGTGTCGACCAGGCCGGCCTTCTGGACGGCCGTGACGAGGGTGGAGAGCTCCGGGTTGTTGGACGCGGCCGTCGCCACCGGGTCGTCGGCCATGCCGTCGAAGCTGCCGTCCCCCTCGGTCGGCACCGCGGCACAGCCCGGCCCGAACGGGTCGTGCATGTCCGCGGCGAACGTCTGCGGCGCGAGCACGCCCAGTGATATCGGGAGTGCGACAGCGGCGCCGACGGCCGCGACACGGCGCATCAGGTGCGAGGTGTTCATGATGTTCCTCCTTGGGTCCGGCCCCGGGGCGGGACCGGCCATGGACGGGAATGACGTCCTCAGCAGGTATTCGGTGCGGCGCCCCTTCCGGATGAGTCACGACCGGGAAAAAGACGGCCGTGCCCGGCCCGGCACCCCACGTCACCGCCTCACGTCACCCGTTGGTCCGCAGGCGGGCGTGGCGATAGGACTTTCGCGGGCTGCTGGAGGGGATGTGTGCCGCGGTACCGATCTCCGGCGGGGTGTGGTGTCGAAGGATCTGCGGACTCGCCTCACAGGAGACGCGGGCCGTTGATCGATCGGAGTTCTCTCGTGCGTGTTCGACCCGGTTCCCTCACCAACCCCACCATGCCGCCGATGACCGCTCTCGGTGTCACCGGCGCCGCGTACACGAACAACGACCTCGCCGCGGCCACCGTGACCACGCTGTTCGACATCGACACCACCTGCGACCGGGTCTCGCTGCAGTCGCCGGCCAACGCCGGCATCCTCGCGCCGACCGGCGGCCTGGGGATGGACGCCGGCCCGTCGGCCGGCTTCGACATCTCCTATCGGGCGTCGGACGGGGCGAACCGCGGGTACGCGGCCCTGTTCACCGGTGGTGAGCAGCGCTTCTGCAAGGTCGACGTCCTCACCGGAAAGGCCGTGCTCGTCGGCTCCTTCCCTGCGGCCCGCCAGGTCGTCGACGTCGCGCTCCCGCTGGACCAGCACTGACGGCAACCCCACGGTCGGCAGGTCGCCCGAGCCTGCCGACCGTCCTACCGGGGGATCGGTAGGACCGGATGCACTATCCCGAATCGCGCGGGCACGGGCGGCGGCTGACCGTGGAGCTGTGCTGCGGAAGACCAGCGGACGAGGTGTCAGCTGACGCAGCCTCCGGAAGGAAGCCCCACCATGCGCTCTGCCCGCATCCTCTTCGCCGCGGCGGCCGCCGCGGCCACCCTGACCATCACGGCGCCCGGCGCCTACGCCGCCACCCAGGGCGACTGGGACAAGGACGAAACCTCGCACAGTGCGAAGCACGAGAAGCCCCGTGGCGGCATGCACACCGGCGCCGGCGCCCTCGCCGCGGTGGACGGGGACGACTGGACCAGGCCCGAGCCCAAGCCTGAGCCCAAGCCCGAGCCCGAGAAGGACCACGGCAAGGAGTGGGGCAAGGAGCACGAGAAGGACCAGGGCAAGGAGTGGGACAAGAAGGACCACGGCAAGGAGTGGGACAAGAAGGAGCACGAGAAGCCCCGCGGGGGCATGCACACCGGCGGGGGCGGCCTCGCCGCCGGCACGAACGTGACCGGCGGAGTCCTGCTGGCCGGAGCACTGGCCGCCGTCGTTCTCCACCGTCGCCGCAAGGCCGCCGACGCCGCTTCGTGACGTGCCGAAGCGCTGTGGCCGTCCGGGAAGGGCGGCCACAGCGCTCGGTCGGAAACCCCCTCCACGGATGTCGAAGTACGTCGAAAGCGACAGGTGCTCGGGTGACGAACAGGTCCGGTCCCCCCATCGGGACGAAACCGTCACGGCGTGTCCGGCGATGGATCGTCCCCATCATCTTCTGGACTTCGGTCCTCGCCGTGCTGCTGTTCCTCTTCCCACCCGGTGTGTTCTCGGAGCAGGCCTCGGCACCGGCAGGGCCGACGGCTCCCCGGGCGGGCGGCAGCCCCGCTCCCACGCCGTCGGACTCCAGGCGCACGGCCGGCCCGGCGATGCCACGATCGGCGCCCCTTCGCCTGACGATTCCCGGGATCGGCGTGGACGCGCCTTTCACCGGACTGGAGATCGGGCCCTCCGGCGCCTTGGACCCGCCACCGGCCGACGACACCAATCTGGTCGGATGGCACGCGTCGGGGACCTCCCCCGGCGAACGGGGCACGGCCGTCATCGCGGGCCATGTCGACACGGCCGTCGCCCCGGCGGTCTTCGCCAGGCTCGGTGAGCTCTCCCCGGGCGACCGCTTCCACGTCCGGCGCGAGGACGGCACCACCGCCACCTTCGTCGTGGACGACACGGAGAGCTTCAGCAAGGACGACTTCCCCGACGAACGCGTCTACGCCGACACTCCGCGCGCCGAGGCCCGCCTCATCACCTGCTCCGGTGCCTACGACCGCAAGGCCAAGGACTACACCGAGAACCTCGTCGTCTTCGCCCACCTCGACACCACCGCATGACATCGGCGTGATGCGGTCAGGGCCTCGACGGGTCACCCGGGACGCGACACCACCGAGATCACCCCGCTCCGGGCCGGGCACGAGACGGAGTCGGTGCTGTCGGCGTCCGTCAGAGGTCGTCGGGAGTTCCGTCGACGGCCGGCCCGCAGTCATCGGGCAGATGGGCCACGATGGGTTCGACGGCTTCCTCCACGGTGTCCGGTTCGCCGAGCACCGTCTTGTCGGAGTGCCGGAACACATGGAACATCGTGTTCCAGCGTCACTTGTCCTTCTTGACGGCGACATGCGGGTCGATCTCGGGGATGCCGGGCTTCGGGACCTTGGTCTCCTTGTACCCCTCCTCCGTATCCCCGTCGCGGGTGTACCAGTGGATATCGTCCCACGACCGCCCGTCCGGGTTCGGTTCGTCGTAGATGTTGAGTTCTCCCTCGTACACGACCACGCTCCGCGCGGGCACCAGACCCAAGGGGTCCGGGGAGACGTATCGGCCGGAGCGCGCTCGACCTGGGTGACCGGTTTGGTGCCCTCGTGGTCCCAGGTGAGCGCGACACTCTCCGGCGTGCCCGGTGTGCGGGTCGTCTGCTCGCAGAGGGTGTCGCCGTCCCAGGTGAACAGCGTCTCCTCGACGACCGTGACCCCGTCGTCCGCGAGGCGCCGCTTGGCGACGCGGCGGCCCAGCGCGTCGCACAGGTGCCGCACGGTAGGTGTACGTGCGCTGTTGGACGGTCTGGGTGCCGGCGGCCCGGACGTGCCGGCCGGTGAGACGGCCCCGGGCGTCGTAGGCGGGCCGGGTCGTCGTCCCGTTGGGGCGCGTTCCTGTCATGGGCGTGCCCACCGGCCCGAGGCGTGAGTCGACGACTCCGGCAGTACGCGGACGGGCGAAGCTGCCGAGGTCCGACGGGGAGCGGGGACGAACGACTCCGGCGTGCCTGCCACCACGACCGCCGCAGCCCGCGAGGAACGTCCTCGCCACCGCCGGCCGTGGCGCTCAGCGCATCGAGAGGGGGGAGAGCAGGGCGCCGACGCGTTCGGTCGCGCCGTTGACCACGGTCAGGGGGATGGAGGCGTTGTCGCACGCCTTCTTCGCCCGGGCGACCGCGCTCACGGTGGCCGCCGTGGGAGGGCCGCCGGGCAGCTCCAGTACGACGTCGTCAGCCCGGTGCGCATCGATCAGATCCTGGATCCGAAGGGCGGCCGCGGCCCTGTTCGCGACGTCGAGTTGACGGTGCAGGGTCAAGATCAGCGTGCCGCCATCGAGGTGGTGGCTGAGGAACATCGCGGCCTCCAGAGACAACTTCGGGCGCGCCCCGATGGGCGCCATGCTCCCGGACAAAACGCTCTTTCCCGCCCTATGAGCCGGGAAAACTCCTGGTCAGAGGTCTCCTCTCACCAGTTTCCCCCACCCGCTCCTCACCCCGGCGGGAGGCTTTTCAGTGTCCGAACAGCGACCACAGGCCGAACAGATCGGCGAGCGAGAGCAGCCCGAAGCCCGCGCCGGTGGCCAGCAGGGGAAGGGCGAGGACGAGGAGGACCGCCGAGCCGGCCAGGAACTGGGCCGTGGTGCGGCGCCGGAGCTGGCAGACGGCCGGGTTCCGCGGGTCGTACGTGATCTCCTCCTCGTCGCGGCCGCCGTTCGACCCCCGGTAGCCGCGCGGCACCCCGTCGGCGTCGGTGAACAGGTACACGTACAGGGCGTCCGGATCGCCCGTGTCGACGGAGCCGGAGTTCTTCCGCCGGCCGTCGACCGTGATCCCCCGGGTGACCAGGACCCAGCCCTGCCGGGCGGACGTCCACCCGAGGCCGGCGAGCGAGACACCGGCACCCGCGAGGAGGGGGACGAACACCCAGTACAGCGCCCCTTCCCACGCCCCGGCGAACAACAGCACCGCCATCACCAGGCAGAACCCGACGGCCGCCACGGTCCCGGCCCGGGCCTCGCGCACGCGCGACCACCCGGTTCCCTCCCGCCGCGCCCGCCGCTCCACCGTGACCTGCCGCGAGCCGGGTGTACGGGGCTCGTCCGCGTCCCGTACGGGAAGCGCCTCGTCCAGCAGGGCGACGAAGCGCGCGACGGCGGCAGGACTGCGGGAACCCAGCAGATACGTCTCCGCTTCCCCCGACCCCGACCCCGGCCCGGTCAGGACGACGGCCAGCGTGCGCCCGCCGCGGCCCCGCGCCTCCACGCGCTCGATCGCCGCCACCGGTATGCGCCGCAGTTCCCGCCGCGACTCCAGCAGCAGCTCACCGCTCCGCAGCCGCGCACGCCGACCGAAGCGACCGTGAAGTACGAGGGGCGAAGAGGCCGTTGAGGTCATCCGCCGATCCTAAAGGGGTGTCTCGACGGTCGGGCCCGCACGGAGCGGTCCGCGCCGGGCCGTAGGACTTCCGCCGGGGTGCCGGGTCGCGTGGGATGGTCACGGAAGCGGAAGTACGCGAAGAAGGCGGGGCGTGTCGTGAGGAAGAAGTGGTGGGCCGTGACGGCGGTGCCGACCGTGGCCGTCGTGGCGGCCGGGCTCGTGTGGTTCAGGCCCTGGGCGCTGTGGGTGGACGAGACCGTGAACGAGGCGCTGCCCTCCGTGACCGCGACCGCGATCCCGTCCTCCCGGACGCCGAGCGTGACACCGTCCGCCGTGCCGACGACCGCCCCGGCAGGCCCCACGACCGTGGCGCGGGGCACCTTCACCAGCCACGAGCACACCACCACCGGCACGGTGAAGCTCATCCGGCTGCCCGACGGCTCGCACGTGGTGCGCCTGGAGGACCTGGACACCAGCAGCGGACCCGACCTGCGGGTCTGGCTGACCGACGCCCCGGTCAAGGAGGGGAAGGCGGGCTGGCACGTCTTCGACGACGGGTCGTACGTCAGCCTGGGCAAGCTGAAGGGCAACAAGGGCGACCAGAACTACGCCGTACCGGCGGACGCCGACCTCGCCGGCCTCACCAGCGTCACCGTCTGGTGCGACCGCTTCGACGTCTCCTTCGGCGCCGCCGAGCTCGCCTGACCACGACCGGCCGAACGTGAGGCCGAGGGGCGGGAGGCCGGTGGGCCGTCGTGTCGGTGGGCGGGGTGATCGCCGCGATCCTCGTCGTCGGCGCCACCGGCTTCTCCCTCACCGGCTACGGCGGCTTCAAGGAGCTGGGCATCGCCGACGCGGTCCTCCTGTCGCCTCCTGTCGTCCGTCCTGCTCCGGCTGTACCGCCGCAAGGTGCAGGACAGGAACCCGTGACCGCACAGCAGCCGCCCACCGCGTTCGGCGGGGCCCCGGTCCGGGCGTCGAGCGACGCCGTGGCGACGCTCATAGACGCCCGATAGGGTGGGAAGAACGCGTCAATGCGACGCGCTGGTGTGCCGGGAAGTCTGGTCGGCGTCGAGGGGCCGTGTGCCCATTTCGCAGACCCGCCCCGGAGGCCTTCCCCATGACGCCGTCACGCCCGCGCAAGGTGATCCTCGGCCTGCTGCCCTGGCCCGAACGCCAGGCCGTCGCCGCGGCCCTGCGCACCGAGACCGTCGGCGGACTGGTCCTGCTCGCCGCCGCCGTCACAGCCCTGATCTGGGCGAACAGCCCGTGGAGCGGGGCGTACGAGTCGATACGCGACTTCCACTTCGGCATCCCCGCCCTCGGCCTCGATCTCTCCGTGGCCCACTGGACGGCCGACGGCCTGCTCGCGGTCTTCTTCCTGGTCGCCGGCATCGAGCTGAAACGCGAGTTCGTCGTCGGCGAGCTGCGCACCCCCGCCACCGCCGCCCTGCCCGTCGTCGCCGCCCTCTGCGGCATGGCCGTCCCCGCCGCCCTGTACGCCCTCACCGTCACCCTCGGCGACGGGAGCCTGGAGGGCTGGGCCGTGCCGATGGCCACCGACATCGCCTTCGCGCTCGCGGTCCTCGCCGTCATCAGCACCCATCTGCCCGCGGCCCTGCGCGCGTTCCTGCTGACCCTCGCGGTCGTCGACGACCTCGGCGCCATCCTCATCATCGCCGTCTTCTTCACCTCCGACCTCGACTTCCGGGCCCTGGGCGCAGCCGTCGCCGGCCTCGTCGTCTTCTACGCCCTCCAGCGATTCCGCGTGCGCGGCTGGTGGTGGTACGCGCCCCTGGGGATCGCGGTCTGGGCGCTGATGTACAACTCCGGCGTCCACGCCACCGTCGCCGGTGTCGCCATCGGCCTGATCCTGCGCACCACCCGCGACCAGGGCGAGGAACGGTCCCCGGCCGCCCGCGTCTCCCACCTCGTGCACCCCTTCTCCGCCGGCGTCGCGGTCCCGCTGTTCGCCCTCTTCGCCGCCGGCGTCGGCGTCTCGGGCAGCGCGCTCGGCCACGTCTTCACCGACCCCGAACCCCTCGGCGTCGTCATCGGCCTCGTCGTCGGCAAGGTCCTCGGCATCTTCCTCGGCACCTACCTCGCCGCCCGCTTCACCCGCGCCGAACTCAACCCCGACCTCGCCTGGGCCGACGTCCTCGGCCTCGCCACCCTGGCCGGCATCGGCTTCACCGTCGCCCTCCTGATCGGCGAACTCGCCTTCCCCGCCCCGGCCACCGGCGAACACATCAAGGCCGCCGTCCTGGTCGGCTCCCTCATCGCCGCCGTCCTCGCCGCGCTGCTCCTGCGCCGCCGCAACCGCGTCTACAAGGAGCTGTGGGAAGAGGAGGAGCGCGACGAGGACGCCGACGGCATCCCCGACATCTACCAGACCGGCGGTACCCGGCGCTCCGGTTGAACGAGCAGGGCACGCCCCCCCCGGGAGGGGACGGTCGCCGTGCCGGTCGCTCGCCGCCCTCGCACCGCGCGGCGCGAGGGCCGAAGGGACGCCGCCCCCGTTCGGCTCGGGTCACCGGAAACCGGGGACGCCGGTCACCACGCGTCGATGAACGGCGCCTCGGGTTCGTGCCGCCGCCAGGCATCGTCGAGACGCGCGAGCCGGCCCGCGGCGGCGATGCCGCGCAGGGACGCGACCTTGCCGTCGCTGACCTCGAACGCCACCATGCCCACGACCCGGCCGTCGACCACGGCGAGGACGGCCGGGGAGCCGTTGACCCGCGTGATGTGGATCTCGGGGGAGCCGCCGGCCAGCCGTCGCTTCGCCGGAGTGGGCTTGAAACCGGCCCGTACGTAAGAGGCGACCCGCTCGCGCGTCTCGTACCGAAGCAGCCGCTTGGCCAGTCCGCCGAAGCCGTCCGAGACCATGGTCACGTCGGCGGTGAGCATCTCCACCAGCCGTTCGGTGCGCCCCGACGTGGCGGCGGCGAGGAACTCCTCGACGATCCGGCGCGCGGACGCGGGGTTCACCTCGTCGCCGCCACGGCGTTCGGCGGCGACCCGGCGCCGGGCCCGGTGGACATGCTGCTGGCTCGCGGACTCGGTGATGTCGAGGATCCTGGCGATCTCGGCGTGCGGGTACGAGAAGGCCTCGCGCAGGACATAGGCGGCCCGTTCGACCGGCGAGAGGCGCTCCATGAGGACCAGGACGGCCAAGGACACCGATTCACGCTGCTCGAAGGTGTCGGCAGGACCGAGCATCGGATCGCCGTCGAGGAGCGGCTCGGGCAGCCAGTCCCCGACAGCGCGCTCATGGCGCGCCTGCGCGGACCGGAGCCGGTCGACGCAGAGGTTGGTGACGACCTTGGTCAGCCACGCCTCCGGCACCTCGACCCGCTCGCGGTCCGCGGCGTGCCAGCGCAGGAACGCGTCCTGCACGACGTCCTCGGCGTCGGCGGCCGAGCCGAGCAGACGGTACGCGAGCGAGGCCAGCCGGCTCCGGCCGGCCTCGAAGCGATCGATGGCTGTGTCGTCCATGCGCAGCAGCCTAGGCGGCGACCCCGACGCCGGTCCGGTCGGGCGCGACGGCCAGCCGGCGCCTGCGCTTCGGCATGCCGAAGGTCGGGTGGTCGATGCCCCATCCGGCTCCCTTGAGCACGCCCGCCTTGAGCCGCGCGGCGGTCCGGCCGCCCAGGTGCCAGGGCTTCGACCGGGCGTCCTCGTCCACCATCTGGAAGATGGCGTCGTGCCGTCCGAGGCTGATGTGGTTGCCGTGGTACTTCAGCCCGGTGATCGGGACCTCACCGCCCGTCAGGCGGGCGATGATCGCGGCGGTCGCCTGCATGTTGGTGAAGCCGGCGGAGGCGCAGGACATCGGCAGCGGCCGGCCGTTGTCGCCGATCGCGTAGGCGCAGTCGCCGGCGGCGTAGACGTCCGGGTGGGAGACCGAGCGCATGGTGCGGTCGACGACGATCTGACCGGTCTCGGCGACCTCCAGGCCGGCGGCGGCCGCGAGGGGGTGCACGGCGAACCCGGCCGACCACACGGTCACGTCGGCCGGGATCGACGTACCGTCGGCGGCGACCGCCCGCGCCGGCTCGACGGCCTCGATGCCGGTGTGCTCGTGGACGGTGACGCCAAGCCGGTCGAAGGCGTGGCGCAGGTGTCGGCGGGCCTTGGGTGAGAGCCAGGCGCCCAGCTCGCCGCGGGCGGCGAGGGCGACCGAGAGGTCGGGCCGGGACTCGGCGAACTCGGTGGCGGTCTCGATGCCGGTCAGCCCCTCGCCGACGACCAGTACGGTGCCGCCCTCGCCCAGGCCGGCCAGGCGTTCGCGCAGACGCAGCGCCGAGGACCGGCCGGTCACGTCGAAGGCGTACTCGGCCACGCCGGGGACGCCGTGGTGGGCCGCGGAGCTGCCGAGCGTGTAGAGGAGCGTGTCGTAGGCGAGCTCGTCCTCGCCGTCCTCGCCGGTCACCGCGACGGTCCGGCGTTCGGGGTCGATGCCGGTGACGCGCGCCAGGCGCAGCCGCACCCCGGTGCCCGCGAACACGTCGGCGAGCCCGCGGAACGCGATGTCCTGGCCGGCCGCGAGCTGGTGGAGCCGCATCCGCTCGACGAAGTCGGGTTCGGCGTTGACGACGGTGATCTCGGTGTCGGCGGGGGAGAGCCTGCGCGCCAGGTTCCCGGCGGCGAAGGCCCCGGCGTATCCGGCGCCGAGTACGACGATGCGGTGCTTCATGGCGTTGCTCCTGTCTCGTTCGCGTGCCCTCTGAACGAGACGGCGCCCGGATTGCTGACAGAAGCGCGGTGTGACGCGCGTCACGGGGCGAGCGGGCGGGAGGACCTCCGGGAAGAGGCCCTCGACGTGGTCCACGTGCGGAGAGGACCGCCCGCCGGGAAGGCCGGCGGGGCGGTCGTGCGGGGCGCCGGGGCGGGGTCAGCCCGGGGTCGTGGCCTGCCGGGCTCCCAGGGGGCGGCCGCCCGGGACGGCAGGCGCAGGCGGGCGCAGCGCGCGCCCAGGGCCATGAGGAAGGCCGTGGGCAGGAACACCGCGTCGCACACGATCATCGCCGCCGAGAGGAAGGGAACGCCGAGGACCACCGCGATGCCCAGGTGCTCCGGGATCATCACGGTGAGCAGGACGTTCTTCACCTTGCGGTTGGCCAGAGTGAACGGGAACGCGATCAGCCGACAACGGCCCGTGACCTGCGGGGTCTTCCCGGGTGGCGGAGCGGCCGGGCGCGCGCGGCCCCCGGGGCGCGTCGACCGTTCGGCCCGCCCTCCGGCGGGGGACCCCGGTGCGGAACGGGACTGTCCGGCGCACGCGACGTCGTGACCGTCGGACCGGCTTCCGGGTCGAGCGGCGGCGTCCGGGTGTCGACGCACGGCGACGACACCTACGTGGTGCCCGAGGAGGCGGCCGGGCTGCCGGCCGCCGGCAGACTGGACAAGCGGCTGTTCGACGTGACGCGGCTGGTGGCCCTGGGCTCCCCGACGGGTCGGACGGCGAGGACCCGATGTCGCAGGCCGTGAACGCCCTGCCGGCCGACAGCGGCCCCGCACCGGTGCGGGAGCCTCGAGCCGGCGTCCGCGGGACACCGGAACGCGGCAGTCCGCTCGAATCGCGACAACGCCCCCCGCCCCCGATACTTCACCAGAGGGCCCGGTCGGCCCGTCGGCGGAGGCGGGGCCGTACCAGGGGCAGGGAGACGGCATGGAAGGGAAGAAGCGGCTGGAGCACCTGCGCACCGGTGCCGAGCGGCGCTTCCCCTTCCTCTCCGAACTGACCGGCCGGCTGCTGACCGCGAACCTCCTCGACGCGGGGACCAGGCTCGCGGCACAGGCGTTCCTGGCCTCCGTCCCCCTCCTCTTCGCCGTCGCGGCCTTCGCCCCGCTCGGCGTGCGGGACCAGCTCCGTGAATCCCTGCGCACCATGTTCGGCCTCAGCGGGGAGTCCGACCAGGAACTGCGGAAGGTCCTGTACGGCTCGGCCGACGACGCCCTGCGGGAGACGACCGGCGCCGTCGGGGCGGTGGTGGCGCTGGTGTCGGCCACGAGCTTCAGCCGGGCCATGGCCCGGGTCTGCGAGCGGGCGTGGGGGCTGCCCAGGGCCAAGTCGCGGGTCGCGGCCTGGCGCTGGGTCGTGTGGCTCCTCGCGATGCTGCTGGTGATCGTGTTGCAGGGCCCGATCCGCAACGGCTTCGGCGCCGGTCTCCTCGTCGGGACGCCGCTGTTCTTCCTGCTGGCCACGGGGGTGTGGCTCTGGACCCAGCACCTGTTCCTGCGGACAAGGGCGGGTTCGTCGATCGCGACGACGACGGCCGGCCTGCCCCGGTGGACGACCGGGACGCGCGCGGTCTCCGGCGGACGGCCGCCGCCGAGCGGCGAGGAGGTCCCGGTCCCCGGCGGATACGTCTGGTCGATGACCGTCCGGAGCCGGTCGCCGACCGCGCGGGCGAGACCGCCGCCCGTGACGGCGTGCCGCAGCGAGGCGAGCAGGTGCGGGACGATCACGGAGTCGACCAGGACGAGACCCACCGCGAAGGTCACGCTCGCCCGGGGCACGTCGTCGTCCTGTACGTGGCTCAGGGCCACGAGCGCGTAGAACGCGGTGCGAGCCCCTGTTGCCCCGGGGGGAACGCGCGCGGGAGGGCGCCGCGGGGGAGGACGGTGTCGCGGGGGGAGGACCGCGTCATCGCGGCGGTCGCGGCCGCCGCGCGCCGGGTCCGTGCGGCGACGGCCGGGGTGCGGGCCGGGGTGCGGGGCGGACGTTCATCGGCCGCCTGAACTCGAGGACTCGACCGGACCGGCGCGTACTCTCCGGACGTCCGTCCTGCGACCGGAACGTCCGTCCTGCGACCGAACGGCGGGCACGGCGGGCCGCACCGGGGCCCGACGACCGGTACGGCGGGTCGTACCGGTCGTCGGGTCCCGACCGCGGAGGCGGCTCACGGACCGGCGCCGGCCGTCTCGGACGGAGGCGGGCATCCCCCGGACGGAGTACGCCCGCTCGTACCGGGACCACCTTCGGTGAAGGGTGAACGATGACGTGCCGGCTCACCGGCGGGCGCGGGGAAGCGTGTGCGAGGGAGAGCGAGACATGCCGCAGAACTCTGAGCTCAGGCCCGCGGAACGGAGCATCGCCGAAGGCAACGCCGCGATGCTCCGGCGGTTCCCCTTCGACGACACGCGGGACTTCGACGACGCCCGCCACGGCTTCATGGGCACCGCCGGCGAACCGGTGATCCGCGACGCCGAGGGGCGAACGGTCTGGGACCTCGAGGCGTACGGCTTCCTCGCCCAGGACTGCCCGGAGACGGTCAACCCGAGCCTGTGGCGGCAGAGCCGCCTCGTCGCCGACCACGGCCTGTTCGAAGTGGTCGAGGGCATCTACCAGGTGCGGGGCTTCGACCTGTCCAACATGACGGTCGTCGAGGGCGAGCGGGGCGTCCTGGTGATCGACCCGCTGATCTCGGCGGAGACGGCCGCCGCGGCGCTCGCGCTCTACCGGAGCCACCGAGGGAACCGGCCGGTCACCGGCGTCCTCTACACCCACAGCCACGTCGACCACTTCGGTGGCGTACGCGGGGTGCTGAGCGCCGACGACGTCGCGGCCGGCGTACCGGTCATCGCGCCGAGCGGCTTCATGGCGCACGCGGTGAGCGAGAACGTCTACGCCGGCACCGCGATGGCGCGCCGGGCCGCCTACATGTACGGAGCCGCCCTACCCAAGGGGGAGCGCGGGCAGGTCGGCGCGGGGCTCGGCCAGACCACCTCGACGGGCTCGGTGGGGCTGATCCCGCCGACCCTGGACATCACCCGCACCGGCCAGACGGAGATCGTCGACGGCATCCGCATGGTCTTCCAGATGACCCCCGGCACCGAGGCCCCCGCCGAGCTGAACATCCACTTCCCCGACCACGCCGCGCTGTGCCTGGCGGAGAACGCCACCCACAACCTCCACAACCTGCTCACCCTGCGCGGAGCGGAGGTCCGCGACCCGAGGGAGTGGGCCCGCTACCTCACCGAGGCCGTCGACCTCTTCGGCGACGGCACGGACGTCGCCTTCGCCTCCCACCACTGGCCCGTCCGGGGCCGGACACGCGCCCTGGAGTTCCTCTCCGAGCAGCGCGACGTCTACGCGTACCTGCACGACCAGACCCTGCGCATGCTCAACCAGGGCCTCACCCCGCTGGAGATCGCCGAGACGATCGAGATGCCGCCCGCCCTGGAGAAGGCCTGGCACACCCACGGCTACTACGGCTCGGTGAGCCACAACACCAAGGCGGTCTACCAGCGTTACCTGGGCTGGTTCGACGGCAACCCGGCCCACCTGTGGGAGCACCCGCCCGTAGAGGCGGCCAAGCGGTACGTGGAGTTCATGGGCGGCGCCGACGAGGTGCTGCGCCGGGCCCGGCAGTCCTTCTCCGAGGGAGACTTCCGCTGGGTGGCCCAGGTCGTCAACCACGTCGTGTTCGCCGAACCGGACAACGCCGAGGCCCGCGCGCTGCAGGCCGACGCCCTGGAACAGCTCGGATACGGCAGCGAGAACGGAACCTGGCGCAACTTCTACCTCACCGGAGCACTGGAACTGCGGCAGGGCACCGTGGGAACGCCCACCACCGCCGCCTCCGCCGACTTCATGGCCGCGCTGACCCTCGACCAGATCTTCGACTCCCTCGCCATCCGCGTCGACGGCCCGCGCTGCTGGGACGCCGACATCACCGTGCGCTGGAACCTCAAGAACGCGGACGCCGTCACGCTCCGGCTGCGCAACGGCGTGTTGACGCACGTCACGGGCAGCGGCCCGGCGGCCGCCCTGCCCGACGTCGAGGTGACGATCACCGAGGCCGACCTGCGCGCCCTGCTGCTCGGCCAGGCGGATCCCTCGGAGCTGACGGCGCGGGGCGAGGTGTCCGGCGACCTCGGCAAGGTGACCGAGCTGCTGGGCCACCTCGCCGCCCCGGACCCCGACTTCGCCATCGTCACCCCGTGACCCCCGCGGGCGGGGCGGCCTCCCCGGCCGCTCCACCCGCGGTCGTTCCGGTGCCTGCGGAACAGCCTCACGGGCAGTCTTCCCGTACGGTGCTAAACACCGACACATGTCCCATTTCCGGCGGTACGAAACCGGTCGAGCGCACCTCGGTGGACACCGAGTCGTGGTGACCGCCCGCCGGACGGCCCGTCATGCGACCGGCGTGCCACGTCCCTCGAAAGGGTCACCCTGCTCGCGCACCCGGGCGAAGGAAGGTCGGCTGGGGACGCAGAGCGATCATCGCGAACGAGGAGGCGCCGGTGTCGGACGCAGGATCGACCGCGCGGGACGGTGGGCGATCGGAGCTCCAGGAGCTCCGTGACCGGGTGGCGACGCTCGAAGCCGAACGGACGCGGCCACCGAAGCACCGTATGAAGTCCCTCCTGGCCGCCGTACTGATCATCCTCGGCTGTGTACTCGCCCCCCTCGCCATCGTCTCCGCCTGGGCGGCGGACGAGGTGGGTGACACCGACCGCTACGTGGCGACCGTGGCCCCGCTGGCCTCGGACCCCGACATCCAGGACGCCGTCGCCAACAGGGTCACCGACGCGCTCATGACGCGCATCGACCTGTCGACCCTCCTGTCCGACGCCGCTCCGGAGGAACGACCACGCCTGGAGAAGGCGTTGGGGAAGCTGGGCGACTCCCTGGAAGGGGCGGTCCGCAGCTTCGTCCACGACAAGGCACGGGCCATCGCCGGCTCCGAAGCCTTCGAGACCATCTGGACGGAGGCCAACCGCAAGGTCCACGCCTCCGTGGACAAGGCCCTCACCGGCAGCGGTGGCGGCGCGGTACGGCTGGAGAACGACACGGTCACCCTCGATCTCGGTCCCGTCGTCGAACTCGTGAAGCAGCGTCTGGTGGACGAGGGCATGCAGGTCGCCGGACGGATCCCGGAGATCCACACCGACTTCACGCTCGTACGGTCCGACGACATCGGCAAGGTCAAGACCTACGTACGGCTCCTGCAGATCCTCGGCAACTGGCTGCCGGTCCTCGCCGTCCTCCTGGTGGCCGGCGGCGTCCTCCTCTCGCAGCGGCGACGCAGGGCCCTGGTGACGGGTGCCCTGGCGGTGGCCGTCACGACGGGGCTCCTCGGCATCGGGCTGCGGGTCTTCCGGGCGGTCTACCTCGACGCGCTGCCCGCCGGAGTCTCCCAGCCGGCCGCCGGAGCCGTCTACGACACCATGACCCATCTGCTCCACACCATGATCAGAATGGCCGTCGTCCTGGGAGTCGTCGTCGCCCTCGCGGCCTGGCTCACCGGTCCTGGCCGGCGCGCCGGTCTCGTCAGGGGTCTGTGGACCTCGGGCATCGGTGCGGCCCGCACCACGGCCGACCGCGCGGGCCTGCGCACCGGACCGGTGGGCCCGTTCGTCCGCCGCCACCGCACCTGGATCGTCTGGGCGCTGGTCGTGGCGGCGCTCCTCGGCTACCTCTTCTGGTCCCATCCCACCGGCTGGGTCGTCGTCGGCCTGGCGCTCGCGCTGCTCTTCGCGCTCGCGGTGGTGGAGTTCCTGGGCGCGGGAGCGCCGTCCGACGAGAGGACACGGCCGAAGGACGCGGCGCCGTCGGTCTGAGAGGAGCACCCCTCCCGTCACGGACGCGGCACGGTCCGCCTCACCGGAGAGGCCGAGGGCGAGCGCGAGGACCGTGGTCGCCTCCACCACGAGCAGCTCCTGCCCCGCCTCCTCGGCGCTCGACGCCTCCCGCTCCATGAGCGCGACGACCTCCTCGTGACGGCCCGTCCGCAGCAGCGCCCATCCCCTCGGACAGGCCGCCCGCGGGGTGACGGGTGCGTGGTCGAGGAGTTCAGAGCCTTGTCCGGACGACCGCCGCGCAGTGCGAGCTCCGCCGACGCCAGCCGCACCTCGCCGAGCGCCTGCTGGTCCCCCGTCCGGCCCGCCCACTCCTCGCCGCCCGCGAGGAAGGCCCGCGCCTCCTCCGGGTTCC
The DNA here is from genome assembly GCF_042716635.1 of Streptomyces sp. NPDC058664. NCBI lineage: Bacteria > Bacillati > Actinomycetota > Actinomycetes > Kitasatosporales > Streptomycetaceae > Streptomyces > Streptomyces sp. NPDC058664. The sequence goes on from NZ_JBHXRW010000009.1 coordinate 59,428, forward strand.
CGGCCATGCGGCTCCTGGCCAGGGCGGTCAGGGCGTACGGGAGGGTGCGCGGCGCGTGCTCGCGGGCCGTCCGCTCCGCGGTCAGGGGGCGCCGGGCCCTTCGGCGGGCCGGACCGTCACGGGCGGGTGGCCGCGATCTCCCGCTTGAGGATCTTGCCCGTGGCGCCCTTGGGCAGTGCGTCGAGCAGCCAGACCACCCGGGGGTACTTGTACGCGGCGACCTGGCCGCGCACGAACTCCCGCAGCTCCTCGGGGGTCGCCTCGGCGCCCGGGCGCAGCGCGACCACGGCGGCGACCTCCTCGCCGAGCACGTCGTCGGGCAGTCCGATCACGGCGGCCTCGGCGACGGCCGGGTGCTCGTACAGGACCTCCTCGATCTCCCGGGGGTAGACGTTGTAGCCACCGCGGATCACGAGGTCCTTCTTGCGGTCGACGATGGAGTAGTAGCCCTCCTCGTCGACGCGGGCCAGGTCGCCCGTGTGCAGCCAGCCGTCCTTCACCGTCTCGGCGGTGGCCTCCGGGCGGCCCCAGTACCCCTTCATGACGTTGTGTCCGCGCACGCACAGCTCGCCGACACCGTCGACGACGTCCGCGAGGCGCAGCTCGACGCCCTCGATCGGCGTGCCGACCGTCCCGGCCTTGCGCGGGCGGTCCGGGTGGTTGAAGGAGGCGACGGGAGAGGTCTCGGACATGCCGAAGCCCTCCAGGAGCAGGCAGTCGAAGGCCTTCTCGAAGCCGTGCAGGACCTCGACGGGCAGCGAGGCGCCGCCGGAGACGCACATCCGCAGGGTGGAGACGTCGTAGGCGCCGGGCTCCTGGGCGTGCGTGCCGAGCAGGGCCGCGTACATCGTCGGCACACCCGCCAGCATGGTGACCCCGCGCTCCTGGATGGTCCGCAGCGCGAGCACGGGCTCGAAGCGGGGGAGCAGGGTGAGGCGGGAGCCGACGGTGACGGTGGTGTTCATCGCCACGACCAGGCCGAAGGTGTGGAACAGCGGCAGACAGCCCAGCATGTTGTCCGCCGGTGTGAGGCCGAACAGCGACCGGGCGGCTATCTCGGAGTTCCGGCCGAGGTTGGTGTGGGTGAGCTCGGCCCCCTTGGGCAGGCCTGTGGTGCCGGAGGTGTAGAGGATGACGGCGGTGTCCTCGCCCGCGCCGACCGAGGTGGTGACGGGCTCGGTGTGGTCGGCGAGCAGACCGGACAGCGAGCCGGCCCCGATCGGCACCACCGCGGCCCGCGATCCCGCGGCGCCGCGGCCCGCGACCACCTCCTCGGCGAGGGACTCGTGGGCGAACACCAGCACCGCGCCCGAGTCCTTGAGGTAGTGGGCGATCTCGCGGGACTTCAGCAGCGGGTTCATCGGGACGACGACGGCGCCCGCGCGCAGCGCGCCGTAGAAGAGGGCGGGGAACTCCAGCAGGTTGGGCAGCATGAGCCCGATCCGGTCGCCGGGCACGACGCCGCGCGCGGCGAGCAGCGCGGCCGTCCTTCCCGCGAGCTCGTCGAGCGCCGAGTAGGTCAGCGACTCGTCGCCGAGCTCGACCGCGATGTCCGGGCCGTGCTGGGCCGCGCTGCGGCTGAGGAGGTCGGAGAGGTTCACGGGGACGTCCTTCATGAGGGGGGAACGGAGGGCAAGAGTACGGGCGTTGGGCGCGCGTCAACCGCGCAGCGCGGAGGCGAGGATGCCGGGGAGCTTCCCCGGGGACGGTGCCGCGGTGAAGCGGGTGACCCGTTCCAGGGTGGTGACACCGGTGCGGTTGGTGACGAAGTAGGGCGGTCGCGGCGAGAGCGACGGCGAGCCGCTGAACAGGCCGCGCGGGGCGGGCGCGAAGGGCGCGCGCAGCACGGTCTTCTCGATGTCGTCGTCGGCCAGCATGAAGGCGTTGTGGACGAAGCCGACGCCGCTGCCGATGTCCTGGCGGGTGTGGCCGGGGTACGCGCCCCAGGGGGCGTAGCCGAGCAGGAACCCGATCGCGGACCAGCAGTTGACGCCGACGGTGCCGTAGCGCAGTCCGGCGACGGCCGCGTCGACCGAGGCGCGGTGGGCCTTCTCGGTCCTGGGATGCACGAGGAGCGTCGCACCGAGGGTGCCGGGGAGGCGGTCGTTCGCGAACGCGACCGCCTCGCTCAGGAAGGCGTCCGGGGTGGCGCCGGGGAGCCGTACGACGCCCAGCGCGCTGCCGAACACCTCGTCGGTCAGCAACATGTCCTGGTCGTCCGCGTCGGAGACGACAGGGACGTCGGGGACCAGGAGCCGGCAGTCGCCGTCCCCGTGGGCCTCGGCCTCCGGATGCGCCGCTCGTACGGCGGCCAGGCGCCGGTCCGCGCCCGGGTAGTAGTCGGTGCGGGCGGGCAGTTCGCGCAGGACCCGCCGGATCTCCGCGAGCAGCCGCTCGGTGCCGTCCCAGTCGCGGGGGAGCACGAGGATCTGGCTGGCGACGCAGTTGTGGCCGGAGTTGTTCATCTTGCTGGTGACGATGTGCTCGGCCTGGAAGCGGAGGTCCGCCGCGCTCCACGGCCCGGGAGTGACGACGCAGGGGCTGACGCCGCCCAGTTCGCTGCTGAACGGCTTGGTGTTCAGCGGGGTGTCCGCGCGCCGGCGCTCCTCGGCCCGCTCGTCCGTACCCCAGACGATGGCGTCGTGCGTGCGCTCGCTGCCGGTGACGTGGATGCTGTCCACACCCTCGTGCGTGGCGAGATGGGCGCCCTCCGCCGCACCGCCGTCGACGAACCGGACCCAGCCCCGCAGGACGAACTCGCCGAAGACCCGCTCGAAATGGGGGCGGAGGTAGGCGTTGACCGGGTTCATCTTCGCGAGGACGACCTGGCCGTCGACGTACAGCTTGTGGAGGATGTCGAGGGCGGTGATGGCCGCGACGTTGCCGGCGCCCAGGACCAGGGCCACGCCGGTCCCGGCCGACCGGCCGCGGTACGCGCCCGCCGCCCGCCGCCGTATCCCGTCCGGGGTGGTTCCGGGCCGGGTCCACACCTGGGCGGTGAACCCGTTGAGCAGCAGGGAGTCCCAGCCCGTGGCGGGGAAGACGTCGACGACCGTCCGGCCGTCCCGCTCCCGTACGGCCCCGGCCTCGACCGGCTCCTCGCCGGCCGCGATCCGGCGCAGCACCCGCAGATAGGCGCTCGCGGTCTGGGCCAGTGCCCACGGCGCGCCCGCCCAGTCCTCCGCCGCCCAGGGGGAGTCGGGGCCGTAACCCTTGGCGTCGGCGCAGGCCGCGACCATGTCCCCGGCGCCGTCGGCGATCCGCGGCAGCAGCCGTTCGAGGAGCGCGACGCGCTCGGTGAGCTCCGTGGCCGCCCAGGTGCCGGCGCCCTCTCGCAGTTCGGCGACGGCGCTGTCCAGCGCCTCGGTGTCGAGGACGGGTGAGGTCATGGCGGGGCTCCTTGGACGGCGCGGGACTGGGAGATACAGGGCGGGTACGGGGCCGGTGCCGGGCGTCGACCGGACGCGTCAGGCGCCGGTGCGGGCCGCGTCGCGCGCCGGGTCGATCAGGGCGAAGGCGGCGACGGCGCCAAGGAGGAGCAGGACGGCGGACACCACGACGGCGTTCTGGTAGCCGGCGGTTCCCTGGCTGTCGACCATGCGGCCCACGACGGTCGGCGCGATCAGGCCCCCGGTGGTCACCACGGCGTTCATCGTGCCGAGGGCGCCGCCGCGTCGGGCGGCCGGGGCGAGCTCGGCGACGGTGGTGATCGCGACGGTCGCGAAGGAGCCGCCGAGCCCGCAGCCGGCGACGAGCAGCGCCGTCTTCGCTCCGGTGCCGTCGGCCAGGGGAACGGCGAGGAAGCACAGCGCGCCGAGGAACAGCAGACCCGCGCCGACGCGGCCCCGCGCCCAGCGGCTGCCCACGCCACGGCGCATCAGCCGGCCCGTGAGCGCGGCTTGACCGAGCAGCACCACGGCACCGAGGGCCCAGGGCGCCGCCACCAGCGTGCCGGCGGTCGCGGGGGAGTGGCCGAGGCCGTTCTTCAGGTAGGACGGCAGCCACACCAGCATCAGGGCCACGCACCAGTAGCTGGTGAAGTACGCGACGGTGGTGCCGATCCAGGTACGGCTGCCGAAGACGCGCCGGTACGCGGGCCAGGCCCGGGAACCGGCGGACGGGGCGGGTGCGGTGGACGCGGTGGCGGCACTCGCGGGCGCCGCGTCCGGGACGCCGTCGCTCTCGCGGAACCGGCCGTCCGCGCCGAACACGAACCAGACCACGGACCATACGAGACCCACGCCCGCGACCACCCAGAGGGCGGAGCGCCAGCCGTGGTTCTGGATGACCCAGGTCAGCCCGGGGGCGGCGGTGATCACGCCCAGCGTGACGCCGAGGGTGACCAGGGCGCCGGGCAGATTGCGCCGGTCGTCGGGGAACCAGGACAGCGCGGCCTGCTGGGCGACGGGGAACGCCGGTCCCTCGGCGGCGCCGAGCACGATCCGGGTGCCGATCAGGACGGCGAGCCCGCCGCCTAGGGCGGCGGGCACCTGGGCCACCGACCAGAGCAGGGCCATGATCAGCAGGAGCCACTTCAGGGACACCCGGTCGGCCAGCAGGCCCACCACGACGGCGGCCACGGAGAACAGCAGGAAGAACGCGCTGTTCGCCAGCCCGAAATCGGTCGCGGACAGACCCAGATCGGCCCGGATCTCGTCGGCCGCGAGACCGAACACGGCCTTGTCGGCGAAGTTGATCATCATGAAGACCACGAGCATGCCGGTGACGATCCAGGCACGGACGCCGGGGTCGTGAGCTGCCTGCGTGGCCCGTGCGAGCGGTGGTGCGGCCGAGGTGTCGGCGGCGGTCACGGGAACCTCCGGAGAAGAGGGACGGCGAAGTGAGCGGGGGGGGGCGGTCGGTTCCGCGCGCACCCGGCCGCGTGCCCGGGGACCCCGGGGACGCGGCCGGCGCCGGCCGGTCAGGACAGGGGGCCGCCGGCGACGGCGATGCGCTCCATGACACGGCGCTGCGGGTAGTAGTCGCTGATCGCGTAGTGCTGGACGGCGATGTTGTCCCAGACCGCGATGGAGTCCGGCTGCCAGCGGAAGCGCACCTGGTACTCGGGGATGCGGGCCTGGAGCACGAGCGCGTCGAGCAGTTCGCGGTTCTCCTCGTCCGACAGGCCGACGATGTGCGTGGTGAAGGGCTCGTTGACGTAGAGGAGCCTGCGGCCGGTCTGCGGGTGGCGGACGACGACCGGGTGCTCGACGGGCGGCAGGGACTGCCGGAAGTGGGCTATCTGTTCCTCGGTCATGACGGAGCCCCAGCTGGGCACCCAGTCGTGGACGGCGGTGAGGCCCTCGATACGGGCCTTCGTCTCCTCGGAGAGGTTGTCGTACGCGGCGCCCATGTCCGCCCACATCGTGTCGCCGCCCGCGGGGGGCACCTCGACGGCGCGCAGGACGGAGCCCAGGGCGGGGGCGGCCATGAAGGAGTGGTCGCTGTGCCAGATGTTCTCCTGGCCGACGGCCGTCGCGTCCTTGGCCAGCCGGGAGACGCCGACGGTCTCGCCCTTGGGGAAGAAGGGGTTCGCCTCGGGCACGCCCCAGACGCCGGAGAGGGCCAGGTGGTGCTCGGGGGTGAAGTCGCGCTGGTCGCGGAAGAAGATCACCTTCCACTCCAGCAGTGCCTGGCGGAGTTCGGCGGCGAGGGCCTCGTCGATCGGCCGGGTGAGGTCCACCCCGCCGATCTCGGCGCCGATGTGCGGGGTGAGTGGCGAGATCTCGATCTGCCGGTACTCGGACCGGGGCGTGCCCGGGGCCGTGCGTTCCAGGACCCTCCTCCCGTAGTGCAGCAGGGGCTTGTCGAGGACGGGCTGGGGGGTGGTGGCGGGCATGGCCATGGAGTACCTCCGCGGTGACGACGGGGACGACCGGGAATTCGTTACCGGGAGTATCGATATTTGGGCGCAAGGAGGCAAGGGGTTCGCCCGTATCGATTTCGCGGGGCGGCGGGGAGGCGCCTTTCGGTCAGTCCCGTACGGCCACGGCGCGCGAGACGAGGTCGACCACCGTGTCGACCAGCCTTCCGTCGGGCGGCTCCATCTCCCCGACCAGGCGGAACACCAGCGGTGCGGCCACCATCGTGGCCACCGCGCGGACGTCGGTGTCCGGCCGTACGTCGCCGCGGGCGATGCCCCGCTCCAGGATGTTCCGGGTCTCGCCCATGACGCGGGCGGAGTAGTCGCCGTACGCGCTGCGCCCGGCCCCCGCCTCGGCCGCCGCCCCGATGACGCCGGCCATCAGGCGGTCGATCCCCGGCGCCGTGTACGCCTCCAGACGGGCTTCGAGCACGACCCTCAGTTCGGCCCTGAAGTCTCCGAGGTCGGGGACGGACAGCGGGCCGACGCGGGACTCGGCGGCGGCGATCAGCAGGTCCTGCTTGGTGGGCCAGCGCCGGTAGATGGCCGGCTTGCTGACCCCCGCCCGCAGGGCCACCGCGTCCATGGTGACGGCGCCCAGGCCCTTTTCCGCCACCAGGGCGACCACCGCGTCCAGCACCGCGCGGTCGACCCGCTCCTCGCGCGGCCGTCCCGGCCCCCGGCCCTCGTCCCGCACCCTCTTCCCGACCATGCGTCGAGCGTACGGGCTCGCCTCCCGTCCTGGCCGCACGGGGCGGAGGCGCTGTCGCGAACGGGACGGGAGGGCCTGGCGGCAAGTTGTGAATCGTAGTTCACTTCTTCCCGTGGCCCACCGCGCCGTGACCCGCGAGCGGTGGGAGCCCAGGCGCCGCCGCCGCCCCGAGCCGTTCGCCGGGGTGCCGGTCGCGGCCCGCCGCCCGCCCCCGGCGAGGACGCCCCCGCCCTCGCGGGCCTCGACGCCCACCGTTCCCGTCGGCCGGCGGGCCTGTACGTACACCCCGCCCAGTGACGCCCCCGCTCGTACCCGCCCGTGTCGAGCGCCGAGCCCGGAGGACCCGATGACCGCACCCACCGACACCGCCGCCGCGCCGCCGTGCGGCAACCCCACCGCGCGGACCCACGAGGTGACCAACCAGGCGCCGCCCCCCGTCGGCCACGACGTCGCCGCCGACCCCGTACTCCTGGAGGGCGTGGAGCGGGAGGGCGCCGCGTGGCACCTGGACGACCTGCACCGCCTCGGCCGGCTCGCCGGAAGCGAAGAGGCCCAGCGTTGGGGCGAGGAGGCCAACCGCCACGAGCCGGTGCTCCGCACCCACGATTGGTACGGCAACCGGATCGACGAGGTCGACTTCCACCCCTCGTACCACGCGCTCCTCGACATGTCGGTCGGCGCGGGCATCGTTGGCGCGGCCTGGGCCGACGGCCGCCCGGGCGCCCATGTCGCGCGTGCGGCGGACTTCATGATCGCCACCACCGTCGAGCAGGGGCACACCTGCGCGGTCAGCATGACGTACGCCGTCGTCCCGGCCCTGCGCAACACCCCCCGCCTGGCCGCCCGTTACGAGCCGCTGCTGACCAGCCGCGTCTACGACCCGGGCCTGCGCGCACCGGACGGCAAGCGCGGCCTGCTCGCGGGCATGGGCACGACGGAGAAGCAGGGCGGCGCCGACGTGCGCGCCAACACCACCACCGCCACCGAACAGCCCGACGGCAGCTGGCGGCTGCGCGGCCACAAGTGGTTCACCAGCGCCCCCATGAACGACCTCTTCCTCGTCCTGGCGCAGACACCCGGCGGGCTGTCCTGCTTCCTCCTCCCCCGCGTGCTCCCCGACGGCAGCCGCAACACCTTCCGCATCCAGCGGCTCAAGGACAAGCTCGGCAACCGCTCCAACGCCAGCAGCGAACCCGAGTTCGACGACACCGTCGCCTGGCTCGTCGGAGAGGAGGGGCGCGGAGTACGGACCATCATCGACATGGTCACCATGACCCGCCTCGACGCCGCCTGGCACGCTCTGCGCGGGGAACTGGCCGACACCGGGGAAGCCGAACTGCGCGCCCGCGGGCTCGTGGAGCGGATGGCCCTGGTCCTCCAGGGCTCGTTCCTCGTCCGCCACGCCCCGGCCGCCGTCGCCGACGCCTTCTGCGCCTCCCGCCTCGGCGGCGGCCACGGCCTGGCCTTCGGCACCCTCCCGACCGGCCTCGACCTCGCGGGCGTCATCGCCCGCCCCCCCCGGCGCCACCGACTGAGACCGGACGCGGCCCGGCCGACTGCGGCGCTTGGCCCGCCACGTCGCCCGGCCGGGCACCCGGCCGGGACGGCGGGGCCGGATCCGGCGAGCCCGGCCGGGACGGCGGGCCGGGCAGGGCGAGCGGCCGGACGACGGGGTGCCCCATGCCTTGGACACCGCGTTCCGGCCGTTGCTATGTTCGGAGGCATGTCGAGCCCCGAGTCGGAGAGAAGCCGGCCACCGGTGATCCGGTGGCCGATCGCGTAACCCTCTGACGACCCCGCTCTCCTCGGCCCGGTCGCCGAGCAGCACGTCGCGGATCCGCCACGGACCCACCGCATCGCGGGACCACGCCCGGAGCCCCCTCCGGCGCGTCTCCCACGCGACCGCACGACCTTCCGTCCATGCGGCGCGTCTCCCCTCTTCTGCGATGTAGTCGGAGCTTCTTCATGCCATTCGCCGTCTACGTTCTCGGGCTGGCCGTCTTCGCCCAGGGAACGTCGGAGTTCATGCTGTCCGGACTGGTCGAGGACATGGCCGCGGACCTCGGTGTGTCCGTCCCGGCCGTCGGATCGCTCACCTCGGCCTTCGCCGTGGGAATGATCGTCGGCGCGCCGCCGGCCGCCATGCTGAGTCTGCGGTGGCCGCGCCGCCGGGCGCTGCTCGTCCTCCTTGTCACCTTCCTCCTCGCCCATGTCGTGGGTGCCCTCACGCACAGCTTCGAGGTCCTCCTCGTCACACGGGTGGTCGCCGCCCTCGCCGACGCGGGCTTCCTCGCCGTCGGCCTCGCGACCGCGGCCGCCCTGGCCGGCCCCCGCGCCAAGGGCCGGGCCACGTCGGTGCTCCTGAGCGGTGTCACCCTCGCCTGCGTCGCGGGCGTCCCCCTCGGTGCCGTACTCGGCGAGGTCCGGGGCTGGCGCTCGGCGTTCTGGGGCGTCGCCGTCCTCTCCGTTCCCGCGGTCCTCGCGGTCCTGCGGTCCGTTCCCGCGACGCCCGTCGACCCCGCGGCACCCGGCGCCGGCCACGAACTGAGGGCTCTCCGCTCGCCCCGGCCGATCGTGACGCTCGTGCTCGGCGCGCTGGTCAACGGAGCGACGTTCTGCTCGTTCACGTATCTCACGCCCGTCATCACGAACGTCACGGAGCTGAGCACCCCGTGGGTGCCCGCCGTGCTGGCGCTGTTCGGCATCGGGTCCTTCGTCGGGGTCAACCTGGGTGGCCGGCTGGCCGACAGCCGTCCCGGCCAGGTCCTCGCGGTCGGTGGTGCGGCGCTGTCGGCCGGCTGGCTGCTGTTCGCCCTCACGGCCGCGCACCCGGTGGCGGCACCGGTCCTCGTCCTCGTCCAGGGCGTGCTCTCGTTCGGGGTGGGCTCCACGCTGATCGCGCAGGCCCTCTCCGCGGCCTCGGGCGCCCCCACGCTCGCCGGCGGCTTCGCCACCGCCGCGCTGAACGTCGGCGCGGCGGCCGGTCCCGCCCTGGGCGGCCTGGCACTCGGAGCCGGTTTCGGCTTCCGCTCGCCGCTGGTGGTGAGCGCGGTGCTCGTCGCCACCGCGCTGGTGCTCGTCGGCGCGGCCCGGGCGACCGGCCTCGCCGTCGGTGACGCCGACGGCGACGCGATCCGCCGGCCGAAGCGCCCGGTGGAGGAGCGTTCCTGACCCCGTCCGGGCACCGGTTCGCGTTCGGGCCCGCTCACGGCACCGTCGTGACGCCCGAACGCGACGGGGACCTTCGCCGTATCCGCCGTCCGTGGCATCGTCGCACCGGACGGCACCGGAGCTCAGTGCCGGAAGTCGGCAGCCTTCACACTTCCTCGGTGCCGCGGCCGTACCGGCGAGAGGATTTCCTCCGGGCCCGCGCGGACCGTCAGGCGGACGCCCACGCGACGAGACCGGCCAGCGCGCCCGCCAGCGTCCGGAGGCCGGGGCCGGCGGGGCCGCCCGGCTCGTCCATGTAGAGGTCGCGCCGGATCTCTACCATCAGGGCGGTGACCTCCGGCGCCTTCCCGTAGTACCGCAGGGGCACGTAGGTCCCCGCGAACGGGGTGTCGAGCTCCGTGCCGCCGAAGCCGTCGAACGCCCGCCGCGCCGCGTCGAGCAGCGGCGCGGGCGTGTGGAACGGGTCCGTGCCCAGGCAGACCGGCGGGCGGGGCCCGTCGCCGTGGAGCTCGTACGGCAGCGCCTTCGTCGGATACGAGTGGACGTCGATGATCACCGCCCGTCCGACCGTCGCCAGCCGCTCGGCGACGGCGTCCGTCAGGGCCCGCGCGTAGGGCTGGAAGTAGCGCTCGATCAGCGGCTGTCCGTCGAAGTCGTCCGGGCGCAGTTCATCGCGGTGCGTGGTCCGGGTGTAGACCGCGCCCATGCCCGCCGCGAGCATCTCCTCGCGCTCGTCGGGGAACCGCTCGGGGTCGACGACCAGGCGTGAGAGCCCGTTGACGAAACGCCAGGGAGTGAGGGGCGCGGCCTCGGCCGCCCCGGCGGCCAGCTCCGCCGTCCAGGAGTCGGTGATGTGGTCCAACTCCCTTTCCAGAGCGGCGTCGTCGAGCGTGATTCCGGCACGCGCGTCCGGGGGTACGACCCGCGAGGAGTGGGGGACGTGGAGGATCACCGGGGAGTCGGGTGCCCCCGGGTGGAGCAGGAAGCCGCCGGAGGAAACGGCGGAAGGGGAGGAAGGGGAGGCGGACGAAGGAGTGGGGAGAGCGGAGGGGGAGGAGGGGGAGCCGTCGTTCATCTGGTCCTCGCTGCGCGTCGCATACCGGTGGAATGTCACGGACATTGTCGCGGCGCCACGGGGTAGGCGGACGGCACACGGCACACGGCACACACCGAGGAGGAACCATGTCCGGACTGATCGCCCGTGTCAAACAGTTCACCCGCAGTCCGCAGGGACGGCGGACGATCGCTTCGGCCCGACGCGCCGCCGCCGACCCGCGCAAGCGCGACCAGGCGCGCAGGCTGCTCGGGCGGCTGCGCGGCCGGCGGTGACCGGGCGGCCGGGGGGCGGGCGCCCGGCCGGGAAAGGGCTCTCGCGGTGGGAGCGGGCCCTGGAACGCCGGCAGAAGAGTCTGCTCTCCAGGCTTCGCCATCGTGAGGACCGTGAGGACGTCGAGCTGGTCGACGCCCTGTACCACGAGTGCGACGAGCACGCCGTGGTGTGCGGCGGCGGCAGAGTGGTCGTGCCGAACGCCTTCGAGGTCGAACTGGACGCCCGGGTGCACGAGGAACTGGTACGCCACGGCCGGGGCGACGTGGGTGAGGCGCTGACGGACGCCCTGGTCCGCCACGGGGAGCGGAAGGGCTACGAGTGGGCCGGACCGCTGACCGTCCGCGTCACTCCGGTCGCACGGCCGCCCGGTGACCCGTACCGGGTCGGCAGCAGCCCCATGCCCCACGTACGGGCCGACGCCTTCCCGAAGGGCGGCTGAACGGGCTGCCCCGTCCGGTGGCCCCGCCGACACCGGTGGGAACCCTCCAACCCCGGCCGGACATCGTTGTGCCGGTCAAGATCACCATGTCCCTCCGCGTGGGCGCAGACTTGCCGGACGGGGCGGTCGATGCGGCCGCCCCGTCCTTGTCCGTGACGACACCTGAGGGCACCACACCGTGAGCGAACGCGTCATCGCACCCAAGAGCCGGGGCTTCCTGTTTCTCGACTCCCACCCCGGCGGCTGCGACCGGCTGGTGGACGAGATGTGGCAGGCCGTCCCCGCCCCGGCCGCTCCGGCGGGCGAGGGGCCGGTGGCCCTGGTCATCGGCTCGTCCGCCGGGTACGGTCTGGCCGCCACGATCGCGGGCCTGGCCCGTGTCGGTATCCGCGGCATCGGCGTGTGCTTCGAGAAGGCGCCCGCGCGGCGCACCGGCACGGCCGGCTGGTACCGCACCGCCGCCACCGCCCGGCTGGCCCGGCGGCACGGCCGGGACATGGTCTTCCTCAACGGCGACGCGTTCAGCGACACGGTGAAGGAGCAGGTCGCCGACCTCCTCGCCGAACGGTTCGGAGGACGACTCGACTTCCTGGTCTACTCGGTGGCCGCGCCTCGCCGCACCGACCCGGACACCGGCGACGTGTACGCCTCGGTCCTCAGGCCGATCGGCTCGCCGTGCACCACCAGGACCCTCGTCTTCGACGAGAACGGCGCCCCGGAGGTGAAGGAGCTCACCACCGAGCCCGCCGAGGGCGACGACATCGAGCAGACCGTGGCGGTGATGGGCGGCACCGACTGGGAACGGTGGATCACGTTCCTCGCCGACCGCTCCCTGCTCGCCGACGGCTTCACCACCGCCGCCCTGTCCTACATCGGCTCCCCGCTCACCGAGGCGATCTACCGGCAGGGCACCATCGGCGCCGCGAAGTCCCATCTGGAGGCCACCGCACGCACGTTGGACGAGCGGCTCGGCAAGACGCTGGGCGGCCGGGCCGTGACCTCGGTCAACGCCGCCGCCGTCACCCAGTCCTCCACCGCCGTCCCCGGCATCGCGCTGTACGTCGGGCTGCTGCGCGGGGTCCTCGGTGATGACATGGTGGCCCCGATCGGTCAACTGGTGGAGCTGTGGGACCGGTTGACCGGCGTCCGTCCCCTCGACCTCGACGACGAGGGCCGGGTCCGCCTCGACGCCTGGGAGCTCGACCCCGCCGTGCAGGGCGCCGTCGCCGAACGCTGGGCCACCGCCACCAGCGACTCCATCGGCGAACTCGCCGACCTCGACTGGTTCGGCGACGAGGTACGCCGCCTCTACGGTTTCTCCGTCCCCGGCGTCGACTACACCGCCGCCGTCGAGACCGACGTCCCCTGGCCCACCCCCACCGACTGAACGGAACCGATGTGCCGGGACGCGTTCCCGAACGCGTCCCGGCACATCGGCGTCAGGGCGCACCAGTCACCGGATCCGGGCGGCCCCGGATCCGGCGACATCGCCCAGCGGTTCGCGAAGCCGAACTCGCCTGTCCCCGCCCTCCCATGACGTGCCGGTCCCCGGTACGGAACCGCGCGGCCCTTCGGGCGACTCTTCGTCCGTACGCGGGGAATGACGCGAGCTTCCGGTGCGGAGGCGGCGTCAAAACCTCTCGTGGTATGACTATTTGGGTTTGCGAACAGTTTTCACGGGGGAGTGCTTCATGGCGGTCACGGTGCCGGACTGGGCGGACACGCTGCTCGATCTGATCGGAGTGGCCTGGCCCAACGTGGACGAGGACGCGTACCGCGAGATGGCGGACGCGCTCAGGGAGTTCGCGGAGGACCTGGAGGACGACGGCCAGCTCGCGAACAACCACTTCGAGCGGCTGCTGTCCTCGGGGCAGGGCGAGTCGATGGACGCGCTCAACGAGCACTGGGCGAAGGTCAAGACCAAGCACATCAAGGACATCGCCGGCGCCGCCCGCACGATCGCCGGCGCGCTGGACACGGCCGCCGGGGCGATCGAGGGCATGAAGCTCGCGGCGCTCGTACAGCTCGGATACCTGGCCGCGGAGGCCGGGATCGCGATCTCCCTGATCCCGGTGACGGGCGGCCTGTCCGCGCTGATCGGCGCGGCGTCGATGCGGGCCACGCAGGAGGTCATCAAGCGGCTGATCAAGGAGTGCGTGGAGGAGGCCGTCGGTTACGTCGTCGCGGCGATGACCGAGCCCGCGGTGGCGGCCCTCGAGGGGATGGCGGCCGATCTGGTCGTGCAGCTCGGCGCGGTGGCGATCGGGCTGCAGGACGGTGTGGACCTCGACCAGACCAAGGACGCCGGGCAGGACGGTTTCAAGGAGGGGGTGCAGTCCGGCAAGGAGGCCATGAACCTGGCCTCCACCGGAGCCGGCGGAGGCGGTGGCAAGGGGTCCGGCAGCGGGCTGAAGAACCTGCACATCGAGCACCAGGAGCACGACCACGCCTCCACCCAGCTCAACACCGTCAGCGCCGGCATCCACGGCAAAACGGCCGGCAAGCTCACCAAGGCGAAGACCGCGCACGGCCGGACCCGGGGCCGGGACTCGATCGCCGACGCGATCGACCCGGTCGCCGACAAGGCGCTCGAGGCGCTCACCAAGGCCGCCAAAAACATCGGCGACCACGTCGGCCAGACACTGCCCAAGGCCGTCAAGCAGATCTCGGTCGACCACAAGAACACCGACGACACCCTGCGCGACCGCTTCGCCCGCCAGCGCAAGGGCGACCACGACGACACCGGCGGCAAGGGGAACGGCCCGCAACACAAGGACCGCGGCGACGACGTCCGGACGCGGCCCAACTCCGTGAGCGACGCCAAGGACGACCCGCGCACCCACGGCGTCTCCCTCGACAAGACGGTCTGCAAGAACGACCCCGTCGACGTCGCCACCGGCAAGATGCTGCTGCCCCAGACCGACATCACGCTCCCCGGCGTCCTGCCGCTCGTCCTGCGCCGGACCCACGTGTCGACCTACCGCTACGGCCACTGGTTCGGCCGCAGTTGGGCCTCCACCCTCGACGAGAGGATCGAGGTCGACCCGTCGGGCGGCGGCGCCGTCTGGACGCGCGAGGACGGCGCGGTGCTCGTCTTCCCCCGCCTGCCCCGCCCGGACGGCGACCGGGTCCTGCCCCTCGAGGGCGACCGTCTGCCGCTCCTGCACGGCGGCGTGGCCGGCGACGAGACCTCGTACGAGATCCACGACCCGCACAGCGGCGAGGTCCGCGTCTACACCGGCAGCCCCTACCGCAGCTCCACCGCCTACTGGCTGTCCGCGATCGAGGACCGCAACGGCAACCGCGTCGGCTTCGCCCGCCGCTCCGACGGCGCGCCGACCGCCGTCTCGCACTCGGGCGGCTACGTCCTCCAGATCACGGCCGACGCCTCGCGCGTCACCGGCCTCGCCGTCCGGGGGCCCGAGGAGCCGGCGACGGTCGTGGGCTACGCCTACTCCCCGTCGGGCGATCTCGTCCGGCTGACGGGCCCCGAGGGCCCCGAGGGCCCGGCCATGTCCTTCACGTACGACGGCGACAGCCGGATCACGTCGTGGACCGACCGCAACGGGACCGTCTTCCGCTACGTCTACGACGGCGAGGGCCGGGTCGCCGGCACCGTGGGCCCCGACGGCATCCTCTCCTCGCGCTTCGCCTACGAGGTCCACCCCGAGACCGGCCACCGCATCACGCGGTACACCGACTCCACGGGCGCCACCACCACCCTGGTCCTCAACGACCGGCTCCAGGTCGTCGCGGAGACCGACCCCCTCGGCCACACCACCCACCTCACGTGGGACCCGTACGACCGGCCCCTCAGCCGTACCGACCCGCTCGGCCACACCACCGAGCTCACCTGGGACGAGGCGGGGAACCTCGTCGAGGTCCGGCTGCCCGACGGAAGCACGGCGACGGCCCGCTACGACGAGCGCAACCTGCCCCTCGAAGTGATCGCCGCCGACGGCACGCCGTGGCGGCAGACCTTCGACGACCACGGCAACTGCACCTCCACCGAAGGCCCCGACGGAGCCGTCACCCGTTTCACCCACGGCCCCACGGGCGCCGTCGCCTCCGTCAGCGACCCCCTGGGCGCCACCCTCCGCATCCGCTCCGACCGCGCCGGACTCCCGGTGGAGATCACCGGATCCGACGGCGGGGTGGCCACGGTGGAGCGCGACCACCGGGGCCGGCCCCTCGTGATCACCGACCCGTCCGGCGGGCGCGAGGAGTTCGACTGGGACCACGACGACCGGCTGAGGTCCCGGACCGGCTCCGACGGCTCGCGGGAGTCCTGGACCTGGGACCCGGAGGGCAACTGCCTGGCGTACACCGACGCCGCCGGCGGCGTCTGGACCACCGAGTACGGCCCCTTCGACAAGCCCCTCGCCCGCCTCGCACCGGACGGCGCCCGCCACGAACTGCGGTACGACACCGAGTTGCGGTTGCTCCGGGTGACCAACCCCCTCGGACAGGACTGGCACTACCGGTACGACGCGGCCGGACGCCTCGAGGCGGAGACCGACTTCGACGGCCGGTCCCTCACGTACGGCTACGACGCCGCGAACCGGCTGACCGCCCGCACCACGCCCCTCGGCCTGACCGTCACCTACACCTACGACGCCATGGACCGGCTGGTGGCGCGGGACGCCGACGGCGCCGTGACCCGGTACGCCTACGACCGCTCCGGCGCGCTCGTCGAAGCCCGTACCGCCACCTCCCTGCTCACCGTCGAACGGGACGCGCTCGGCCGTCCCCTCGCCGAGACCGTGGACGGACGCACCCTCCGCCACGCCTACGACACGGCGGGACGCCGCGTCACGCGCGTCACCCCGACCGGCGCGATCAGCCAACTCCTGTACGACGCGGCGGGAGACCGGGTCGCCCTGATCACCGGGGGGCACGCGCTCACCTTCACCCACGACCCCCTCGGCCGCGAACTCACCCGCAGCTGGGGCGCCCCGGGGACGGCCACCACGCTCACCACCGACTGGGACCGGATCGGCCGGCCGGTCCGCCAGACCCTGTCCGCGCCCGGATCACCGGAGCCGGTGCGCGCCCGCGACTACGCCTACCGGGCCGACGGGTACCCCGTGACCCTGGGGGAGAGCGCGGGCGGCCGGGCACGCCGGGACAAGCGGATCACCCTCGACCCGGTGGGCCGGCCGCTGACCGTCGAGGCACCCGACTGGGTGGAGCGGTACGCGTACGACGCCGCCGGCAACCAGACCTCCGCCGAGTGGCCCGAGGCCGCCGGACACACCGAGGCCCGCGGCGCGCGCCGGTACGAGGGAGCGCACCTCGTCTCGGCCGGCGGCGTCCACTACGAGCACGACGCCGCCGGCCGGGTCGTCCTGCGCCGCCGCACCCGCCTGTCGCGCAAGCCCGACGTATGGCGGTACGGCTACGACGCCGAGGACCGCCTCGTCTCGTGCACCACGCCCGACGGCACCCTGTGGACCTACGCCTACGACCCGCTGGGCCGCCGCAGCGCCAAACACCGGATGGCCGCAGACGGCACCACGGTCGTCGAGACGACCCGCTTCACCTGGGACGGGCCGCTCCTCGTCGAGCAGTACGACGAGACCGCCGGCACCATCCTCACCTGGGAGTACGAGGGACACCGGCCGCTGGTCCAGTACGAACGCAGGCCGCTGGGCGACGACGAGGTCGACGCGCGCTTCTTCGCCGTCGTCACCGACCTGGTCGGCACGCCCACCGAGCTGGTCTCCTCCGAGGGGGAGACGGCCTGGCGCAGCCGGTCCACGGCCTGGGGCACCACCGGATGGCCCACCACGGCCACGGCGTACACGCCCCTGCGCTTCCCCGGCCAGTACGCCGACCCCGAGACCGGACTCCACTCCAGCTACTTCCGCCACTACGACCCCGACGTCGCCCGCTTCACGAGTCCCGACCCGCTGGGCCTCGCCCCCGCACCCAACCCCTCCACCTACGTGGTCAATCCGTGGGTGTGGACAGACCCGTTGGGGCTGGCGCCCAAGCGGTGCCAGATGGACGCCTACGACTGGGACGGCTCGATCCGCTACGGACGGCTCGACTCCCTCGGCAGGCCCACCGGCGTCTACGCCTGCCTGCGGCCCGAGATCATCGACGCGAAGAAGGGCACGGAGGCGGGCAAGCTCAAGCCGCCGGGCTGGCGCGGCGACGGCACCGCCTTCAACGAGGCCCGGGGCCACCTCCTCGCCGACCGGCTCGGCGGTGCGGGCAAGGGGCGCCTGGCCTGGCACAACCTCGTCACCCAGACCCAGACCCCGACCAACTCGCCCGACCAGCGCGACCAGGTGGAGCAGGTCATCTTCGACCAGGTCACGAAGAACAAGGAAGTCGTGCAGTACCACATCAAGCCGATCTACGAGGGGACCAACCCGATCCCGATCCGGCTGGAGTTCACGGCGTTCGGCAACAAGGGCTTCTCCTTCACCCACAGTCTGGAGAACCCGGCGGCGGGCGTCCGGACCGCCGTGCCCGGCCTATAGCATCGAATCCGAACCGCCCTGGAGGATCCGCGCATGACCCGCACCACGCCCCCGCGCCCCGTCGACATCGAAGCGGTGTTCCCCGCACTCGCCGCCCACCGGCGGACGGCGACCCGGCTCCATCCCCGGCAGGGCACCGCGAAGCCGGAGGAGAGCTCGGTGGCGGGCCCGCTGCTGTGGCCGGCCGACGAGCCCTGGCCGGTGTGCACCGCCGTACACCCCAAGGGCAGGGGGCACCTCCTGTCCGACGTACGGCTCCGCCGGCGCATCCAGGACGAGGCGCGGGGGCGTGACTTCACCGACGAGGAGCGGCGGATCCTCGACGGGATGACCTCCGGGACGCACGTCCCGGAGCTCCGGGACGAGGACCCGCTGCCGATGCTGGCCGTCGCCCAGCTCTACACCCGGGACGTGCCGGACCTCGTCGGCCCCGAGGGACACGACCTGCTGCAGGTGTTCTGGTGCCCCTTCGAGGTCCACGGTCCCGACCGGACGGTCGACGTGGTGCTCAGGTGGCGGCGGTCGGCCGAGGTCGGCGCGGTCCTCGCCCCGCAGCCCGAACCACCGGTCGCGGGCCGCGAGGAGTGCGTCCCCACGTCCTGCGTCGTCGACCCGGAGCAGGTCGTCGAGCACGAGTACCTCGGCCTCCTCGGGGAGGAGCTCCAGGAGGAGATCGACGCCTGGGAGGAGGGCCTCCTCGACGAGGAGGACGAGGCGGACGAGGACGACGCGTACGACTCCTCCGCTCCCGCGAGCTACGCGACGTACGAGGAGTACGAAGCGGCCATGGCCGCCGCCCGCGCGCAGGAGCCCGAGGAGATCGACTACATGAGCGACCTCTCGATCGCCCCGGGCTGGAAGGTCGGCGGCTTCGCCTCCTGGCACCTGACCGACCCGCGCCCGGTGGACTGCCCCGCCTGCGGGACGCCGATGCCGCCCCTGCTCACCGTCGCCACGGTCGAGTGCGACGGCGCCTCGCGGAGCTGGCTTCCGCTGGAGGACCGCGAGGCGGCGGACGACCCGCGGGTGATCAGCCCGGTCGGCGTCTACCTGGGCCGCGGTCTCATGCGCGTCCACACCTGCCCGACCGATCCGGCCCATCCGCACCGGCTCAGCTTCCAGTGAGCCGATGCCCCTTCGTCCGTTCCGACAACCGAATACGCCCGGGTGGAAAGCGAGTTGACCGAACATCCTCCCCTTGATCGAAATTCGATCAATCGACAGGGATGTGTTGACTCGATCATCGGCCGGACCTAACTTCTGGCGGCATCAGACCTTCAGAAGGGGGTTGCCTCATGGCCATTCGGGCATTCTCGGGACGGCGTGCGACGGGTGGTGGGCTCGTCGCCCTCGCCCTCGCTGTCGCCGGCGGCGTCACCCTCACCGGGGTCCCCGCCGAGGCCGCGACGACCATCACCCACGTCGACTGTTCGCGTCCGGCCGCCGGTGACGGCAGCCAGGCCTCGCCGTTCAACAGCGTCGCCCAGGCCAACGCGCGGACGTACGCCCCCGGTGACACGCTCGCCTTCGCGTCGGGCACCACCTGCACCGGTTCCCTCGCCCCCAAGGGCAGCGGAACCGCCGCCGCCCCCATCACCCTCACCCGCTACGGCACCGGCGCACTCCCCGTGATCGACGGGAACGGTGCCCCCGACGTCGTCTCCCTGACCAACCAGGACCACTGGCGCGTCGGCGACCTCCGGCTGACCAACCCCGCCGCCTCCCTCGCCCGTCGCACCGGTCTGCGGATCTCCGCCACCGACGGAACGGCGCACCGGGGGTTCGACGTCGGCAACCTCGTCGTCGACCGCGTGGCCGGCCAGACGAACAAGAACAGCCCGACCACCGAGGACTTCGTCCAGTCGGCCGGCATCGTCACCGGCGCGAGCGGCACGAACTCCACCCTCAACGACGTCCACGTGCACCACAACCAGATCAGCAACACGGGCGGCGGCGGCCTCAAGATCCGCGTCGGCGCCATGGCGGTCAAGGGCACCGGAGTGCTGATCGAGCACAACGTCATCAAGGACGTCGGCGGCGACGGCATCATCGCCAGCTACGCCGACACGCCGATGATCCAGTACAACAACGCCTCCGGCGTCGGCAACGGCGTGTACCCGTTCTCCGGCGGCAACTTCGCCGGCATATGGGTGCTCGGCGACCGCGACCCGACCATCCAGAAGAACGCCGTGTACGGGATCACCCGGATGTCCGTCGCCGACAGCCAGGCGTTCGACTGCGACTGGGGAAACACCGGCACCTGCACGATCCAGTACAACTTCAGCCGCGACAACATCGGCGGCTTCTTCCTCGACTGCGACGGCTGCGGCACCATCGGCGGCGCCAAGCAGGTCATCCGCTACAACATCTCCGAGAACGACTGCCGGATGAGCAGCGTCACCGCCGGCCGTTCCGCGCTGCACATGTACAACAACGTCTTCTACTGCACGGACAGGAAGTTCAGCGTCACGCTGCCCGAGGAAAGCGTCGTCGAGAACAACATCTGGGTGGGGACCGGCGACTCCCGACTGCCCACGGGGCCCGGGATCACCTGGCTGTGGAACGTCTTCCAGGGCGTACCCAGGCCCACCGCCAACGGCATCGTCGGCGACCCGCACTTCGTGAGCCCGGGCACCGGAGGCGACACGATCCACTCCGTCGACGGCTACAAGCTGCGGTCCACGTCACCCGCTCTGCACAACGGCTCCGTGATCAGCGGCAACGGAGGCCGCGACTACTGGGCGAACCCGCTGTCCGCGACCACCAAGCCCCACCGGGGCGCCTACAACGGCCCGGGGCTGTAGGCGACGGTTCGGGGACCGCGGGCGACGAGGAGGGCGGGCCGCGGCGGAGCCTAGTCGGTGTCCGTCGCGGCCAGGACCGCGAGCCGGCGGCGGTCGGGGGAGAGGGCGGCGATCCCGTAGTCGTGGATCTCGTTGTGGAACCACTCCGTGTCGCACTCGAAGTGGAACCACGTGCTCTCCAGCGCGTGGCGCTCCACCTCCTCCGCGGTCGCGCCGGGAGGGGCGCCCGCGAGTCCCGCGAGGGACCACCAGGTGGACCGCCGCCCGTACGCGCCCTGGACGCCCCGGCCGTACACGCCGCCCATCGACGCCGTGCCGAAGAGGATCCGCCAGATGTCCGCCACCGGGCGGCGGACGATCTCGAAGCGGGCGGTGGGGCCGAGGTCCGCCACGCACGGCATCGGCAGGGTGGGGACGAGGGTGGGCACGAGCGCCGGGTCCAGGGGCGCGTCCAGGGCGAAGACCCAGGCGTCGTAGTGGCCGAACTCGCCCGCGGAGGTGGCCGCGACGATGCTCTCGTGCACGTCGACGGTGGCGACGTTCCGGAGCGGCGAGCGCGCGGTCGTACGGGGGGTCGGCGGGTCCAGGCGTTCCACGGTGCTGAGTCCCGTCCACCCTTCTCCCGACCCGCCGTCGATCGAGCGGTGGGGGAAGGTCGCGCCGGTCTCGAACGGACGGAGGGTCGGCGGGAGCCACGACAGAGGGTGCCGGCTCGGCCCTACGACGGGCCAGGCGCGCAGCGGCCGGAAGGCCTCCGTGTCCACGCCCCGCAGGAGCAGTTCCTGGAACAGGCACGCCCGCAGCTCGTCGAGCTCGTCCCGCTCCGGCCGGTCGTACAGGAGCTCGGCCAGGTCGGCGGGCTCCTGCGCCTCGGCGAGGAGGGACGCGACGAAGCGCGCGTCCGTCCCGAAGCGGCCGAACGGGCCGTGCTCGTCGAGGAGACGGATCAGCTGGACGAGGCTGTCCCGGCCGGGGGTGAGGGCGAGCGTCCGCACCACGCGCGCGAGGGCGTCCGCGTACGTCCGTACCTGCTCGGCGGCGGCCTCGAGCCCCTCGGCGAGCCGCCCGCCCAACTCCCGTACGTACGCCGTGTCGCCCTGCCGCGCCCGCGGTCCGGCCTGTTCCCATGCGAGCCGTGCGAGCTCGCGCGCGTCATCCTTCACAGGGAGTCACCCTATGGCTTCGACCCCGGGCGCGGTCACGTGATCAGCCGGCCGCCTCCTGGAGGTGGCCGTCCTCGGCGGCGCGCCGACGTACCCCGGCGGCGGCGAGCACGGCTCCGACGACGCAGAGGACGCCCGCGACGAGCACCGAGGTGTGCACGCCGTTCATGAAGGCCTGGTGACTTCCCTCGGTGACGGCCTCCTTGAGCCCCGCGGCCATGTCGGCGGTCACGGGGGCGACCCCCATGGCGACGGCGTCCTTGGCCTCGTGCAGGCCCTCGGCCATGGGCGCGGGGACCCCGGCGGAGGTGAGTTCGCCGGTCAGCGTCGTACCGACGCGGCTGCTGATCAGGGAGACGAGGACGGAGGTGCCGAGCGCCCCGCCGATCTGGAGGGCGGTGGCCTGGAGGCCGCCGGCGACGCCGCCGTCCCTGACGGGCGCGTTGCCCACGATGGCGTCGGAGGAGGACGCCATCACCATGCCGACGCCGAGACCGAGCGCGACGAACGGCGGCCACATCACCGCGGGGGAGGAGTCCGGACCCCAGCCGAGCATCGCGAAGCACGCGACGCCCTGCAGCACCATGCCGAGCGGCATGGTGAGCCGGGGGCCGAAGCGTTCGGTGAGCACGGCACCCAGCGGGGAGGCGACGACGGAGGCCAGGCTCAGCGGCAGCGTCCGCACGCCCGCCTCGACCGGGGAGAGGCCGCGCACGTTCTGCAGGTAGATCATGACGAAGAAGATCACGCCGAGCAGGACGAAGAAGTTGAGACCCGTGATGACCGTGCCGATCGCGAGCGCGCGGTTGCGGAACAGCCGCATGGGCAGCAACGGCGAGGCGACCCGCGTCTCGTACCGACCGAAGAGCACCAGGACCGCCGCACCGGCCACGATGGCACCCAGGGTGCCGGGAGAGGTCCAGCCCCAGGTCTCGCCCTTGACGACGCCGAAGACGACGCCGAGCAGGCCCGCGGCGAGGAGGACGACACCGGCCAGGTCGAACTTCTCGCTCGCGGCGGCGGCGTTCCGGCTCTGCGGCAGGACGGCCATGCTGAAGACCAGCGCGATCACACCGATGGGGGCGTTGATGTAGAAGACCGACTCCCAGTTGACGTGCTCGACGAGGAGGCCGCCGACGATCGGCCCGAGAGCGGTGGAGACGGACGAGACCATGGCCCAGATGCCGACCGCCATGCCGAACTTCTTCGGGGGGAAGACGGCGCGGAGCAGAGCCAGGGTGTTCGGCATGAGCAGGGCGCCGAAGAAGCCCTGGAGGGCGCGGAAGGCGATGACGCCCTCGATGGATCCCGCCAGACCGATGGCGACGGAGGCGAGGGTGAACCCGGCGACGCCGACCAGGTAGAAGGTGCGGCGACCGAACCGGTCACCCAGCTTGCCGCCGAGGATCAGCGCGGCGGCGAGCGCCAGGAGGTAGGAGTTGGTGACCCACTGCAGGTTGGCGGTGGAGGCGCCCAGGTCACGGCCGATCTCGGGGTTGGCGATGGCGACGACGGAGCCGTCGAGGCCGACCATGAAGAGGCCGAAGGCGACGGCGACGAGAGTCAGCCACGGGTTGGAGCGAGGTCCGCCGGCTCGGGCCGCGGCGGGGGCCTCGGTCGGCGGCGCGGCGGAGGTTACGGAGGGCATGGCAGTGCCTGTCCTTACGTGTGTCAGGAGGGTGTCGGGGAGCGACGGGGGGGGTGTGGGGATGTGTCGGCCGTACGAGGGGAGAGCGCGCCGCCGCACCCGCTCGCGGCACACGCGACCGGCGTTCCGCCCGGCGCGTGGCAGGGCGGAACGCTGTCGGAGTGGTACTCGTGGGTGGCCGCGGACGCTCGCAGACGTCCGCGGGGATCCGCGGGTGCTCGCCGGCGTCTTCGGTCGGGTCGCCCGCCCGTCACGGGTCGCCCGCCCGTCACGGGCCGGCGCGCCTGATCAGTGCGCGGGGCGGTGAAGCCGCAGGTTGAGTGAGCTGAGGGCACCCAGCGCGGAGCCGAGCGCGTCCAGCTCTCCGTCGCTCAGGGCGCGCAGGGCGCGTGCGACGTGGGTGCCCATGAGGTGCTCCACCTCGGCGATCTCCCGCCGGGCGGTGGCGGTGAGGTGCAGGTGCGCGACCCGCTTGTCGGCCGGGTCCTGCCGACGTTCGAGCAGTCCCTGCTCGGTGAGCTGCCCGACCAGCGCGCTGACGTTGTTCGGCTTCATCAGCAGGGCTTCGGCGGCATCGCGCACGGTGATCCCGTCGCACGCCGCGACGTGGCGCAGCAGTGCGAGCTGGGCCTCGGACGGCTTGGCGGGCTTGGGGTGCGTGTCGTCCAGGTCCACCCGTCGCTCGACGGCCCGGGCCAGCGCGGGAAGGCATGCCACGAGCCCGGAGGCCACGCGGTGGATGTCTTCGTCGGACGCTCGGTTCACAGGCACGCCGCCACTGTAGGTATGCCGGGATAGCTATGTCAACATAGCTATCCCGGCATGCCGCTGTCCGGCTGGTCCGGCTGCCCCGCTGTCCCGTCTCAGCTCCGAGCGGTCCCGGCGGCCGGTGCGTCGGGGCCGCAGGACAGGCCGGCCGCCATCGGAGCCGGGTCCCCCGGGTCGGCGTCGACGAGGTTCTCGGAGCACTCCAGGACGCCCGAGCCGTCGGTCGTCCAACTGATCGCCCGGCCCACCGTCCGCTCACCGTTCCCGCAGGCGTACTGGAAGTCGGCGGTGACCTGTCGTACCCACGCGTAGCCCACGAAGGTCCCGCCGCCGTCGACGCTGGTGCTGTTCTTCTCGAGATGCTGCGCCGGCCGGTGCACGTCGGCGAACGCGTAATCCTCGGTCTCGATCGCGTCCGTGTCCCCGATGCGGACGCCCAGCGAGCGAAGCGCGGCCTCCGCGTCGACTCGCGGTCCCTTCTCGGAGGTGACGGCGGTACGGGGCGTGTGGAGCCGCTTCAGCTCGTGCGTCAGCAGGCCGCCTCCCGCGGCGAGCCGCTGCTTCGGGGAGACGGCCGTCAGGACGTCGCGCTCGTCGACGTCGGACCACGTGTACGTGCCGTTCTCGCACGCCGTGACGACCGTCGCGTTCTTCGCCCCGTCGGTCGGCGGGCCCCCGTCGGACGTACAGGCGACCGTCCCCACGGCCAGCGCGACGACGGCACACGCCGCGAGGCAGGTCAGCTTCGTCTTCTTCTTCGTCTTCACGTTCGTGTTCCCCCGGCCCATCGGTCAATGGTGGGACCGACGTTGCCCGCCCGGGACCCGCCCGGGCAAGGGACTTGAGCGACTTCTGAGCTCGGCGCCAGGAACTCCTCATGGATCCCGCGTGCCGGACCGCGCGCCGGATGGAGACTCACCGAGGGGCGGAGCGATGAGGGTTCGGACGGGCTCCACGACGCGGCTCCGGCGGGCCACCCCGTACGCCGGGTGGGGCTCCGCCTCTTCGCTCCCCCCGCCCGGCACGAGCCCGGAGTGGGATCCGTACCACCGGGGCAGGCGCAGCCCCGTAGGCCCCGTACGGAGGGCAGTGGGCGGAGCACGGTGTGCCGGAGCCCGTCGGCGGGGGATGGGGTGGCACGCTCGGGTCGAGCGGGACACCGTGAGCGAAGCGAGGTAGCACGTGACGCAGCGCAGCGGGCGGAGCGCCCGATACGCCGAGTTGATGAAGCGGCTGCGGCGTGATCCGTTCGTCGTGCAGACGGTACGGTCCACGGCGGCGGCCACCATCTCGTACGTCGTCGCGCTCTGGCTCAGCAGCGAGGCCGCGCCGCTCACCGCGCCGCTGACCGCGCTCCTCGTCGTCCAGGTCACGCTCTACTCGACCCTCACCACGAGTCTGCGCCGGGTGAACTCCGTCGTCGTCGGCGTGCTCATCGCCATCGCGTTCAGCGTCCTCGTCGGGCTCTCCTGGTGGAGCCTCGCCCTGGTCATCCTCGCCTCCCTCCTCGTGGGGCGGCTCGTGAAGGTCGAGGAGTTCATCCCGGAGGTCGCCATCAGCGCGATGCTGGTGCTCGGCGTCACCCAGGTCGCGTACACCGCGTGGGACCGCGTCCTCGAGACCCTGATCGGCGCCGCCGTCGGGATGCTCTTCAACCTGGTGCTCGCCGCTCCCGTCTGGGTGGACACGGCGGGGGAGTCGATCGAGGACCTCGCCCGGCGGATGCGCAGGCTGCTGCTCGACGTGGCGGAGGAGTTCGCCGAGGCGCCCCACGTCGAGCGGGCGGCGGCCCGCCTGCACGAGGCGCGACGGCTCGACAACGACGTGGCCGACGTGGACGGCGCGCTGCGGACGGCCGAGGACAGCCTGCGTTTCAACCCGCGCGTGAAGGAGGGCCTGCTGCACCGCATCGTGCTGCGCACGGGCCTCGACACGCTGGAGATCTGCGCCGTCGTGCTGCGCGTCCTCACCCGCACCCTCACCGACCTGGCGAAGCAGCGGGACGGCGAGGACCTGCTGCCCCACCCGACCGCGCTCGCCCTCCAGGAGACGGCCCAGCACACCGCCGACGCCTTCGTCAGTTTCGCCGTGCTCGTCACGGCTCCCGGCAGCGAGGCGGCCGAGGCGGCGGAGGAGCGGCTCGCGGGCGAGCTGCGGGCGGCACGCGCCTGCCGGGGCGGCGCCGCCGACCTGCTGCTCGCCCTCGCGCTGCGGGACCCGGACCGCTGGCAGCTCTACGGAGCGCTGCTCGCCGAGGTCGATCGCATCCTCGACGAACTGGACCCCGAGCACCGGGGCCGGCGTCTCATGGAGGAGCTCGACCGGCACACCCGCGAACGGCGCCGCCGCCTGAAGCCCCGGTCCCGGCGCGCCCGCGCGGAGGCGTGAGCGGTCCGCCGGTACAGGCGCGGGCGGCGGACCGTCCCCCCGTGGCCGGCCCCGTTCCCCGGTTCGGAAGGGGACGGCTGGGCAGACGGATGTCCACAGGCGCTACAGGTCTGCGGGAAGTACGGAAGTACGGAAGTACGGAAGTACGGGAAGGGAACGTGCGCCATGGGCATTATCGGCTGGATTCTGATGGGTCTGATCGTCGGAATCATCGCGAAGTTCCTGATGCCGGGCCGGGACCCCGGCGGCTGTATCGTCACGCCGCTCATCGGCATCGCCGGCGGTCTCCTCGGAGGATGGCTCGGCAAGGTCATCTTCGGAGTCGACTCCATCGACGGGTTCTTCGAGATATCCACCTGGGTCGCCGCCATCATCGGCTCCCTCATCCTTCTGGGGCTCTACCGCCTGGTGGTCCGAGGCAGGGACTGAAGCCGGCGGGCGGGGCCGTAGTCGCTCCCTCAGTCGCGGGGCAGCAGGGGGCCGAGCGGGCCCAGGTCCAGGTTGAGGTCCTCCAGCGCGTAGCCGTGCTGCGCGCACAGGTCGGCGAGGCTGTCGTGGAGGGCGAGGAGCGTCGCTCCGAGCTCCTCCTCCTGGTCGTCGCTGAGGTCTCCGGCGTCCACGCGGCGCAGGGCCTGGCGCTCGATGAGCTGGCGCAGCAGCTCGACGACGGTGAGGACGAGTTTCAGCAGGTCCTCCTCGACGGTCTCGTGGTCGGTGCGAACGCGGTGGGCGGGCCGGTGCGGTCCGCCCCCGCGAGGGCTCGGGGGCGCCTGGACAAGCCGGAAGGCCTGTGCCATGCCCGCGCCGACGTCATGGAGGGGGCCGGGGGTGCCGGAAGGGTCCCGGGGGTGTTCACCGGTCACGTGGGCCGCCCTCCTGCCCCGTGGCGGGGGTCGTCTCGGAGCTGACGGACACGATGAGCGCCCGCAGCGATATGCGGACGAGGTCGATGTCCGCGATGGACAGCACGATGTCGCCGGTGACGACCACTCCGCCGCTGAGCAGCCGGTCGAGGAGGTCGACCAGGGCGACCTGACGGCCGGGCAGTGGTTCGCCGTGCTCCGCGAGGGTCATGGCATCCGCTCTCCTCCGTCGCCGGGGGAGGGGTCCTGGGCCGGTGGCACGGCGAAGGAGTACGGGGCCCAGGGACCGGTGACCTCGATGGGGACGCCGGGGAACTCCCGGGCCGCCTGCTCGATGGCGGTGCGGAACTCCCGGGCGTACCGGTCGGGCACGAGGTAGGCGTCGTTGAGGACGTTCTCCAGGGGCCCGGCCAGCTCACCGCTCTGCGGGGCGTGGCGCACCCGTTCGGAGGCGTAGTGGACGCCGATCGCCTCGACGGTCCGCGCGGCCCGCTGCGCCTCCTGGTAGACCTGTTCGCGGGCGTGGTGCTGGGCCTTGCGGCGCCGCAGGTACGCCTTGCCGGGCGTGGTGGGGGCGGCCGCACCGGCGGGCGGCGCGTCGGCGCCGGGGGACGTGGGCGCCGGGAGGTGGATCTTGACCCCGTACTCGGTGTGGCCGTCGAGCTCGGCGAGTCGCCGGGCGAAGGCGTCGTGCCGCCGGACGAGGGCCTGGCGGGCGCGGGCGTCGTCCTGGTAGACGGTGGCCATGCGCAGGGGCAGGACGGCGGTGTGGACGGCGACGGCCTGAACGACCTCGTGGTGGGCGCGGGCCACGTCCTCCAGCCACCGCAGGTCCTCGAAGTGCTCCTTGAGGCCGGCCTCGTCGAAGTCGCTGTGCGGAACCGGACTGACGACGAAGGCGAGGGCGGCGGGAGGGGGGTCCGAGGGAGCGGGAGAGGCATCGGAGCCAGAGACGCCGGCATCGGAGCCGGAGGTGGCGGCATCGGAGCCGGAGGTGGCGGCGGGGGCCCGGAGGAGCGTCACGGGTGCCCGGTCGACGCCCCGGAGGCCGGTGAGGAGCTCCCCGAGGCGCTCCGTGGGCCGGGCGACGGCGTAGACGTACGTGAGGGACTCCCGGCCGGTGTCGGTGTTCACCGCGGACGCCTCCCTGTCGTCCCGCCGGCCGGCCCGCGGGGTTCTTCGTCGCGCTCCTCGTCGCCCTCCAGGGCTTCTCGTCCGTCCGCCCGGTCGCGGCGCAGGGCCTCCAGCTCGGCGCGCAGGCGGCGGTTCTCCTGTTCCAGGGGGCTGCCGGTGTGCCGGGAGGAGAGGGAGGGGTCGTGCTCCCACCAGTCGATCCCCATCTCCTTGGCCTTGTCCACGGAGGCGATCAGGATGCGGAGCTTGATGGTCAGCAGCTCGATGTCGAGCAGGTTGATGCGGATGTCGCCGGCGATGACGATGCCCTTGTCGAGGACCCGCTCAAGGATGTCCGCGAGACTGGAGGTGGAGCTCGACCCGTACGATGCCGGGGCACGGGAAGGGAAGCCTCCGAGTCGGTCGGGCAGCGGTTCGTTCACGATGGCGGCCTCGCTTCGGCGGTCGGGACGTCGGCACGTCGGGGCGGCAGGGCGTCTGGACCTCACGGCGCCCCGTACCGGAACTCCTCTATCTCCTTCAGCCTGTCGAGCAGTTCGTCCTCCCGGAGGTCGAACTCCTCCTGGTCCAGCTCTCCCTCCAGCAGCCGCCGTTCCAGGTCGGCGAGTTCACGCCATACCGGGGCGGGGTCGTAGTACTCCTCCTCGGCTCTGTCGACGACCTGTCGGGCGACCCAGGTGGCCATCCGGACCGGGGCGACGGGCAGCGTCAGCAGCTGGGTCAGCAACCCCATGGTCGTCCTCCCTTCCGGTGCGACGGCCGGCCGTCGCGCCTACACGAAGCTGTACGGGGGCAGGGGGCCGGCGAACCGGAGGCCGGTGCCGTCGTCCGCCTCGCGCTCCAGGTCCTCCCGCGCGGCGAGGAACGCGTCCTTCTGCTCGTCCGGCACCAGGAGCGAGAGGTTGAGGAAGTCGTTCCCCGTGGCCGGGTGGGTGGCGTGTTCGCGGGCGAAGGGCAGCAGGGCCTCGACCAGACCGGCGGCCAGCGCCTCGTGCCGTACCTGCACCTCGCGTGCCACCAGTTCTCCGAGCGCGAGCGGCAGTTGGGGATCGGGATCACCGGAGCGGATCCGGTGGTTCAGCTCCCTCGCCTCGGGAAGCTCCTGGAGGATCCGGCGCAGCAGCGGTTCCTCGTCCTCCTGGGAGGCCCGCAGGTGGTACTCGGCGCAGCCTTCGAGGCGGTCCAGTGTGGCGAGGTAGCCGTCCGTGTTCTGCTCCAGCACCTTCCTGACCGTGAGGTCGTCGGAGGTGGTGTAGCCGAACTGCAGCGGCAGGACCGGTCCGTCGGCCATCAGCCGCTCCTGGACCTCCTGGTGGGCCAGGAGGTCCCGGCGCTTGGGCCGGATCTCCTCGGTGACGTCGCTGACGACCGCGCACAGGGGCCCCGCGGTGACCGTCCGCAAGGGGGCGGGGTCGGAACCGACCCCGGTCAGACCCTCCAGACGGCGCGGATGGGCCTCGGCGGTGATCGAGTACACGTAGAGCGCCATCGGCTACTCCTTCTCTCGCCGCGCCGGGCGCCGGGCCGGACGCCGTCGCCTGGGGGTCTCCACTTCCTCTTCCTCTTCCTCTTCCTCCGGCTCCTCGTCCCGGGAGGACTTTCCGCCGCCCAGGGAGTCGGTCACCGCTTCGACCGCTCCGCTCAGCGCGCCCTTGGACTTGCCGCGCGCGCCGCCTTCCATGACGTTCCCCATGACGTCGGGCAGCTGGGCCGGCGCCTTGCGGCCCGCTTCCAGGTCGAGGCGGTTGCACGCCTCGGCGAAGCGGAGATAGGTGTCGACGCTGGCCACCACGATGCGGGCGTCGATCTTGATGATCTCGATGCCCACCAGGGAGACCCGCACGAAGACGTCGATGACCAGACCCCGGTCGAGAATGAGCTCCAGGACGTCGTAGAGGCTGCTGGTGCCCCCTCCTCCTCCTCCTCGGGTGGCGGGACTGCTGCCGCCTTGCGGCACCATGGTCATGGCGCCTCCTTCCACCGGCGGCCTGCCGTGTCAGGTAGGCCGGTCGATCATTCCTCGGTTGTAGCGGCGGGTGCGTTCGTAGGAGATCAGCTCCCCCTCCTCGTCCAGGGCGACTTTGTAGCTGGCCATCACGCTGGTGGTGTCCGGGATGCGCTCCAGCTCCACCACCTCGACCTGGGCTTCCCAGCCGTCCTCGGTCGGCCTGAGTGACGAGACCGAGTCCGGTGCCCTGCCGAGGAGTTGGGAGAGCTGCTCGGCTGCCGACCGCATCGCGGACGCCGCGTTGCGTACGCCCGGGCGCCCTCGGGAGGCAGAACGCCGCGATGGCCGCCGTTCCCGGTCCTCGTCCCCGTCGGCAGCGTGCTGAGAGGTCCGCCGTGGCCGTGCGGGTTCTGCAGTCATACGACACTCCCCTGGGGAGACTGCGCCATACAACCTAGAATGTCACTAAATGAGCCTATAAGTCCTGTGCTAGGAGCGCGGAGAGTTGAGGAACCCGTCCGAGCAGGACTGATGCGGCGGTCGGAAGCGTGAACGCGACGGCCTGCTGCGCGGGCGTCACCGACAGGTCCGCAAGCACCCTCGTCGAAGGGGATGGACATGCAGGACACGACCAAAATCGCACTCGGAGCAGCTCTGGCCGGTGGTTATGTGCTCGGCCGGGCCAAGAAAGGCCGCATGGCGTTCGCGGCGGCGACCTATCTGGCGGGGCGCCGCTTCGGTCTCGACCCGGGACAGCTCCTGAAGGAAGGCCTCTCCAAGGTCAAGGAGATGCCCCAGTTCGCCGACCTCGGCGACCAGCTGCGCGGGGAAGCCCTCGACGCCGGCAAGAAGGCCCTGAGCGCCGCGGCCGACCGCAAGCTGGCCGGCCTCGCGGACTCCCTGCACGAGCGCACGCGCGACCTCACTCGTGGCGGTGCCCGGCAGGACGAGGACGAGGAAGAGGAAGAGGAAGAGGAAGAGGAAGAGGAGCCTTACGAGGAGGGAGCGGAGCCGTACGAGGACGAGGACGAGGAAGCGGAGGAGGACGAGGAAGCGGAGGAGGGCGAGGGCGAGGCAGAGGCCCAGGGGCGGGAGGAGGACGAGGAGCCGTACGAGGACGAGGATGAGGAAGCGGAGGAGGACGAGGGCGAGGCAGAGGCCCAGGGGCGGGAGGAGGACGAGGAGCCGTACGAGGACGAGGAAGCGGACGAGGACGAGGAAGCGGAGGAGGACGAGGACTACGAGGAGCAGCCGCCTGCCTCCAAGAAGTCCGCGTCGACCCGGAAGTCCGCACCGCGCAAGAGGGCTGCTCCGGAGAAGAAGGCCGCTCCCGCCAAGAAGGCGACGGCGAAGAAGTCAGCCGCCAAGAAGACCGCCCCCGCCAAGAAGACCGCCCCCGCCAGGAAGGCCGCTCCCGCCAAGAAGGCGACGGCGAAGAAGCCGGCCGCGAAGAAGGCCACCGGTGGAAAGCCCGCCGCGAAGACCGCATCCGCGAGGAAGAGCACCTCGGCCAAGAGCACATCGTCGAGGCCCGCCGCCAAGAAGACCGGTTCGGCGGCCCCGAAGAAGCGGACCACGGCCCAGGGTGCCGGACGTCAGACGGCGGCCAAGAAGACCACAGGCCGCAGCCCTGCACGCAAGACGGCTGCCAAGAAGACGGCGACCCGCAAGCAGTCCGCGCGGAGGTAGGTCATGGCAACGTCAGACCGCGACAACAACAAGGAATCCGCATCGGGTCTGGACAAGCTGCTCGGCGAACTGTCCCAGTTCCTGGGCGCCCAGGCGAACCAGTTGGCCGAGAAGGCCACCGACAAACTCGGCGACATCACCGACCAGCTCAACGACGTGGCCGACAACGGCGGCAAGCTCTCCGACGTCGCCGGCATCGGTGGCCGGATCCTGAAGGGCGACTCGCCGTTGAAGGCCTTCGCCGGCCAGAAGTTCGGCAACATCAAGGACAAGGTGAAGGACACCGTGTCCAACGCGTTCGGCAAGGGCCGGGGCCGTAAGGGCGGCGGCGGGAAGTTCGTCAACATCGTCGAGGTGGCGGACGTGGGGCTGCCGCTGCGCACGACGTACGACCACTGGACGCAGTACGAGAACTTCAGCACCTTCGCCAAGGGCGTCCGTGACGTCTCGCGCAACGACGACACCACCAGTGACTGGAAGGTCAAGGTCGGCCCGTCCAACCGTGGCTGGAAAGCGACCGTCCAGGAGCAGGTACCCGACGACCGCATCGTCTGGACCTCCGAAGGCGCCAAGGGAAGCACCAAGGGATGCGTCAGCTTCCACGAGCTGGCCCCGTCACTGACCCGGATCGTCCTCGTCGTCGAATACCACCCGGCGGGATTCTTCGAGAAGACGGGCAACATCTGGCGGGCTCAGGGCCGCCGCCTGCGGCTGGACTTCAAGCACTTCGTGCGTCACGTGACGCTCACCAGCGACGAGCCGGAAGGCTGGCGCGGCGAGATCCGGGACGGCGAAGTGGTCCGGACCCACGAGGAAGCCCTCGAAGCGGAAGAAGAGGACCAGGAGGCGGACGGCGAGGAGGAGGACGGCGAGGAAGAGGACGAGTACGCGGAGGACGGGTACGGCGAGGACGAGGAAGCCGACGAAGAAGAACCGGCCGACGAGGACGAACCGGCCGAGGAGGACGAACCTGTCGGCGAGGACGAATCCGTCGACGAGGACGACTCCGGCTACGCCGACGAGCCCGAGGACGCCGCAGAAGCCGAGGAGGACGAGTACGAGGAGGACGAGGAGCCCGAGGAGGACGAGGAGGACGAGGAGCCCGAGGAGGACGAGGAGGACGAGGAGGAGACCTCTCCTCGCCGCCGGCGCAGGCGGCAGGCGGCCTGAGTCCGCTTCCGGCATCAGGAGGTACGCGTGAGGTCCCCCAGGCCCCCCTTCCGGCGGAGCCGGTCCCTGGCTCGCTGGACACCTCCGGCCGTCGTCCGCCGCCTGCTCCTGGGGCTGACGATGTGGGGCCTGCGGTGGGCCCTCCGGTGGGCGGTGCGCAGAATGGCCCACACTCGGTGAACCCGCCCAGGGCCCCGGCGCACGGGGTGCCCGCCCGGTCGGCGACCGCAACCGGACGGCCGCGGTGCGGAGGCGGGCGGCCGGACCGCGGAGACGCGTGTGCGTCCCGAACGCGGGTAGGCGTCCGTTCGAGATCACGTACACGGCGACACGTCAGGAGGGTCCATGAGCACGCCCCCGAACGATCCCGTTCCGCCGAGCCCGACGCCCGCGCCCGGGCCAGGACCCGGCCCCGTGCCGGGACCGCTGCCGGGGCCGGTTCCGGGGCCCGGAGGGCCGGATCCCGTCCCGCCGGCGCCGCCGCAGCCGGAACCGGATCCGCCGTCCCCCGGCCCGTCACCGGAGCCCTTCCCGCAGCCGGGCCCGCTGCCCCCGCCGGGACCCGCCCCGGAACCGGCGACCTAGAACGACCCGGCCCATCGGGGTCGAGGCCGGTGTGCGGGCGCCCGCGGCGTCCCGCGCACCGGCCTCGGCTCTCGACCGCCTCGCGCCCGGCTCTCAGCCGAGCGGCGGCACCCGCTCGGCCGGGGGCGGCGGGTCCGGCGGCGTACCGTCGCCGAACGGCCGCCCGCCCAGCCGCTCCCGCCCGTGCGGCGAGAGCCAGCCCAGGGGGTCCGGGCCCAGGGGGACGATCCCCTTCGGGTTGATGTCGCGGTGGACGACGTAGTAGTGCGCCTTGATCTGTTCGAAGTCGATGGTGTCGCCGAAGCCGGGCGTCTGGAACAGGTCCCGCGCGTAGCCCCACAAGGCCGGTAGTTCGGTCAGCTTCTGCCGGTTGCACTTGAAGTGGCCGTGGTAGACGGCGTCGAAGCGCGCCAGGGTGGGGAAGAGGCGGACGTCGGCCTCGGTGATGGTGTCGCCGACCAGGTAACGCCGGTCGGTGAGCCGCTCCTCCAGCCGGTCGAGCCGCTCCCAGAGCCTTCGGTACGCCTGGTCGTACGCGTGCTGACTTCCGGCGAAGCCGCACTGGTAGACGCCGTTGTTGACGTCCCGGTACACCGCCTCGGCGATGTCGTCGATCTCGTCGCGCCACCGCTCCGGGTAGAGGTCCGGTGCGCCGTCCCGCTGGTGGGCCGCCCACTGGCCGCCCAGGTCGAGGGTGATCCGGGCGAAGTCGTTGGTCACCACCGCGCCGGTGGGGACGTCGACGATGGCGGGAACGGTGATGCCGCGCGAGTATCCGGGCTCGCGCCGGAAGAACGCCTCCTGGAGTCGTTCGATGCCGAGGACGGGGTCCCGGCCGCCCGGGTCCAGGTGGAACGACCAGCTGCGTTCGTCGTGCACGGGTCCGGCGACGCCCAGGGAGAGCACGTCCTCCAGGCCCATCAGCCGGCGGACGATCGCGGCCCGGTTCGCCCAGGGACAGGCCCGGGCGATGACCAGCCGGTAGCGCCCGGGTTCCACCGGGTAACCGTCCCGGCCGTCGGCCGTGACGCGGGTGGTGAGGTAGTTCCGGTCGCGTTCGTACTCGCCGTCATCAGCCATGGTCCGCAGCCCGGCCCTTCTTCGCGTGCGCCTCCGGCGGGAAACGCCCGCGAAGGCCGGTCGGCCCCGGCGTCACCGCTTCCGTCACCACTTTCCCTCCCGCTTGCGTACCGCGCGTATGTCCTCCTCGTCCCACGAGCGGGTGTCACGCGGTTCGACGTACGGCTCCTCGTCCGGCGGCATGCCACCGGCGACCGCCCGCTGCCGCAGCGCCTCGGCGTCGAACTCCAGGCCGAGGAGCACGGCCAGGTTGCTGATCCACAGCCAGATCAGGAAGACGATGACGCCGGCCATGGTGCCGTAGGTCTTGTTGTACGACGCGAACTCGGCCACATACAGGGCGAATCCCGCGGAGGCGACCATCCAGATGAGCAGCGCGAGGGCGCTGCCCGGGGTGATCCACCGCCACCCCCTGCCCCTGGCGTTCGGACTCGCCCAGTACAGGAGCGCGATCATCGCCGTCACGAGCAGGACGAGCACCGGCCACTTGGCGATCGACCACACCGTCAGCGCGGTGTCGCCGAGGCCCAGCACGTCTCCCGCCCGGCGCGCCACGTCGCCGGTGAAGACGACGATCAGACCGCTCGCCGCGGCCATGAGCATGAGCGCCGCCGTCATTCCCAGCCGGATCGGCAGGACCTTCCAGACCGGCCGGCCCTCGGGCACGTCGTAGACGCGGTTGGCGGCGCGCATGAACGCGCCGACGTAACCGGAGGCCGACCACAGGGCCAGCAGGAGGCCGACCACCGCCATGACGGCCCCGGTGCCCGTGCCGCCCTGGACGTTCTCCACGGCCCGGCCGAGTACGTCCTGGGTCGGCCCCGGCGCCAGCTCGCGCAGGCTGTCCAGCACCTTGTCCGTCGTCGACGGCCCGCTGAGGCCGAGCAGGGAGACGAGCACGAGCAGCCCGGGGAAGAGGGCCAGTACGCCGTAGTAGGTGAGGGCGGCGGCCCGGTCCGTCAGCTCGTCGGAGCCGAACTCCCGCACCGAGCCCTTGAGCACCGCGAGCCAGGAGCGTCGGGGCAGCCGGGTCGGCGAGTCGGGTGCGCGCTCCTCCACCTCGGGGCCGGGGCCGGCGTCCTCCGGCTCCGGCGCCGTCACCGGCCCGTTCTCGGCGGGTGTGGCCTCCGTACGGGGTCCGGCGTCGGTGTACGGGCGGGGGCCGGCCGCGCTCTCTGCACGGGGACCGGCCGTGTTCTCCGTACGGGGACCGGCCGTGTTCTCCGTACGGGGATCGGCCGTGGTCTCCGCGCCGGGTCCGGCGTCGGCTTCCGTGCGGTGACGGTCATGGGGGGCGTTTCGATCGGCCATGCCCGGGCGCGTACCCGCGTCGGCCGGTCCTACGCGCCGCCGACCAGGTCCGCCGCCCTCGCGGGCCCCGACGGCGCGCCGGTGCCGAAGGCGCGGCGGTACGCGGCGGGCGAGACGCCGAACGCGGTCCTCATATGGGCGCGCAGCGAGTTCCCCGAGCCGAGCCCGGCCCGGTGCGCCACCAGGTCGATCGACAGATCGGTGGTCTCCAGGAGCTGCTTGGCGAGTTCCAGCCGCTGCGCCGTGAGCCACTGCACGGGCGTCATGCCGACCTCGTCGCGGAACCGGCGGGTGAAGGACCGCAGGCTCATCCGGGCGTGCTCGGCGAGCCGGGCGAGGGTCAGCGGCTCCGCGAGGTGTTCCAGGGCCCAGGCGCGGGTGGCGGTGGTGCCGGCCAGGGTGGGCTCCGGGACCGGGCGGTCGATGAACTGGGCCTGCCCGCCGTCCCGCCAGGGCGGCACGACACAGATGCGGGCGGCGCGGTTCGCGGTCGCGGCGCCGTGGTCGCGGCGGATCATGTGCAGGCACAGGTCGACACCCGCGGCCACGCCCGCCGAGGTCAGCACGTCGCCGTCGTCGACGAAGAGCACCTCCTCGTCGACCCTGACCTTGGGGTACGCGCGGCGGAACTCCGGGGCGAGGTTCCAGTGCGTGGTGGCCGGCCGGCCGTCGAGCAGTCCGGCGGCGGCCAGCACGTACGACCCGGAGCAGATCGACACGAGCCGGGTGCCCGGCCGGATCCCGTCGATGGCGGCCCGGACGACGGGCGGCAGCGGGCCTCCCCGGCCCAGCTCGGGCATGGCGTGGGTGGGCGGGACGATCACGGTGTCGGCCTCGGCGAGCACCTCGGGACCGGCGGCGGGCTGCACGGTGAAACCGGCGTCGCTGAGGACGGGGGCGCCGTCGGCGGTGCAGACGGCGACCTCGTACAGGAGGCGGCCCTCGGCGTCCATCGCGCTGCCGAAGACCCGCGAGGGGATGCCGAGTTCGAAGGGCGGCACGCCGGGGAGGGCGAGCACGGCGATGCGGTGGGGCCTCACCCGTCGTCCCGCCCGCTCGTTCCGTCCGGCCGGCCCGGAAGAAGTACTCATGGCCAGATCCTGTCACATAGTGGCCAGACGGCCAACGCCGCGGCGGGAGGGATTGCCCGATCGTGGACGGGTCGCCGCCGGAAAGGACCCGGCGGCACGCGGATGAGAGACGGAAAGAGGCGGACGGCATGCGTGCGATGGTCGTGGAGCGGTGGGGCGGGCCCGAGAACCTGGTCGAGCGCGAGGTGGAGCGCCCCGAGCCGGGCCTGAACGAGGTCCTGGTACGGGTCCACGCGGCCGGGGTGAACCCCGTGGACTGGAAGACCCGCGCGAGCGGCGCCCTCATCGGCTGGGGCGCCGTCCCGGCCGTCGGCTGGGACGTGTCCGGCACGGTGGAGGCCGTCGGCCCCGGCGTGGGGAACCTCCGGCCCGGTGACGAGGTCTACGGGATGCCGGTCTTCCCGCGCCAGGCGGGCGCGTACGCCGAGTACGTGGTCGCGCCGGCCCGCCACCTCGCGCCGAAGCCGGCGTCCCTGACGCACGTGGAGGCCGCGGCGCTGCCGCTCGCCGCCCTCACCGCCTGGCAGGCGCTCGTCGACACGGCGGACGTCAGGCCCGGGGAGCGGGTCCTCGTCCACGCGGCGGCCGGAGGGGTGGGGCACTTCGCCGTACAGATCGCCAAGGCCCTCGGGGCGCACGTCATCGGCACGGCGAGCGCGGCCAAGCACGACCTCGTGCGGGAACTCGGCGCGGACGAGGTGGTCGACTACCGCACGACCCGCTTCGAGGACGTCGTCTCCGGCGTCGACGTCGTCCTCGACGGCCTCGGAGGGGAGACGGCCGAACGCTCCCTGAAGGTGCTCCGCGACGGGGGCAGGCTGATCACCCTGCCGGGCCCGGGCGACGTCCCCGCCGCCCCGGCCGGCGTGCGGGCGGTCTGGGTCCTGGTCGAGCCCGACCACCTCGGCCTGCGCGAGATCACGGCCCTGGTGGAGCGCGGGGCGCTGAGGCCGGTGGTCGACACCGTGCTGCCGCTGGCCGAGGCGGCGAAGGCCCACGAGATCGGCGAACGGGGCCGCACCACGGGCAAGATCGTCCTGACGGTCTCCTGACTCCCGGTGCGGTCCCCGGTACTCCCGGTGCGGTCCCCGGTGGCCCGACCTCCGACCGCCTGATCCCCGGACGTACGGGACCGGGGCCTGACCCGGGACCCGGTTCGCGGTCCCGGCCCCGGCCCCGGCCCCGGGCAGGCCCGCCCGCCCCGCCCCCGCCCCGGCCCCTGCCCTGCCGGGCGGGTGGCCGGGGCTTCGGGCGTACAGGTGGCGGGACGGCGACAGCCGGTAGTGCGCTGTCGTGCCAAAACGTGGGCACCAGGGGAAAACTCGGGCGGCCGGTCCGGCCGTAGCTTCGGGACGTGCCGAGCCGCGCAGGCGGCGGGCAACCTTCCGACCGTTCCGAAAGGACCCCTCATGTTCGACATCGCCAAGGTGCAGGCCGCCCCGAGCGCGGACCTCCTCACGCCCGACAACGCGGTCATGCTGTTCGTCGACCACCAGCCGCAGATGTTCTTCGGCACCGGCAGCGGAGACCGCGCCGCGATCATCAACAGCACCGTGGGCCTCGCCAAGGCCGCTCAGGCCTTCGACGTGCCGGCCGTCCTGACCACGGTGGCCGCCGAGTCGTTCTCCGGCCCCCTGCTGCCCCAGCTCGCCGAGGTCTTCCCCAAGCACGAGGTCATCGACCGCACGACCATGAACGCCTGGGAGGACGAGGCCCTCGTGGCGGCGGTCAGGGCGACCGGGCGCAAGAAGATCATCCTGGCGGGCCTGTGGACCGAGGTCTGCCTGGTGCTGCCCGCGCTCTCCGCCCTCGAGCAGGGTTACGAGGTGTACGTCGTCTCCGACGCCTCCGGCGGTGTCAGCCCGGCCGCCCACGAGCACGCCCTGCAGCGGATGCTCGCCGCCGGCGCGGTGCCGGTGACCTGGGTGCAGGTGCTCCTCGAACTGCAGCGGGACTGGGCGCGCCAGGAGACGTACGGCGCCGTCATGGAGATCGTCAAGGCCCACGCGGGCGCGTACGGCCTGGGTGTCGTATACGCGCAGAGCGTCATCGGCGCGCACGCGGCGGGCTGACCTCCGTGGACACCGGCATTCTGGTCCTGCGTCTGCTGGTGGGCCTCCTCGTCGCCGGCCACGGGGTGCAGAAGATCAGCTCGCACCTGGGTGGCAGGGGACTCGAAGGCGGCACGGAGGAGTTCCGCGCCGACGGATTCCGCGGTGGGGTCCTCACCGCCCTGGCGGCGGGCGGTGGCCAGATCGGATCGGGCCTGCTGCTCGCCGCGGGCCTGCTGACCCCGCTCGCGGCGACCGGAACCGTCGGGGTCATGACGGTCGCCCTCACCGTGAAGCGGCACAACGGCCTCTGGGTGCAGAACGACGGATACGAGTACCCGCTCGTCCTCATCGGCACCGCCGCCGCCCTCGCCGCCACCGGTCCCGGTGCCTGGTCCCTCGACGCGGCCCTGGGCCTCACGCCGTACCCGCTGTGGTGGGCGGCCCTCGCCCTCGTGGCCGGTCTGGGCAGCGGCCTGCTCGCCCGGCTCGTCCTGCACCGGCCCGCTCCGGCGGCGCCGCGGACCGCCACGCACGACGCGCGCTGACTGCCGGTCGTGCGGCCGAACCCGCCCGCACCGTGCCCTCCCGGCCGCGCCGTGCCCTCCCCGCGGCCGCGCGGCCGGACGCTCCACCCCACCCGATCAGGAAGTACGTCATGGACACCGCACTCACCGCACCCGCCACCACGTCTCCCGGCGGCGGACAGCCGCTGCTGCACCAGAAGGGCGCCGAGACGCAGAAGTTCGGCACCCTCAAGCAGCTGCCCATCGGCCTCGGCCACGACACCCGGATGTACGCCTGCCAGCGTCTGAACCGCGTACTCGCCGACACGCAGATCCTGTACTCCCTCTACAAGAAGCACCACTGGCTCATGCGCGGAGCCACCTTCTACTCCCTCCACCTCATGCTGGACAAGCACGCGGAGGCCCAACTGGCCATCGTGGACGCGCTGGCCGAGCGGATCCAGAGCCTCGGCGGCGTCGCGGTCGGAGACCCGCGGCACGTCGCCGAGCTGACGGGCATCCCCCGGCCGCCCGACGGCGTGGAGAAGGTCCCCGTCATGCTGTCGCGGCTCCTCGACGCACACGAGCGGATCCTGATCGACGCCCGGGACGCCGCCGCCCGGATCCAGGCGGAGGGCGACGAGGGCAGTACCGACCTGCTCGTCTCGGACGTCATCCGCACCGGTGAGGCCCAGGTGTGGTTCCTGGCCGAACACCTCGTCGACACCCCTCTGGTGCGCGGCTGATGGAGGACACGTACGACGTCGTCGTGGTCGGCGCGGGCCCGGGCGGCGAGGTCGTCGCCGACCGGGTCGTCCGGGCCGGGATGACCGCCGTCGTCGTCGAGGCCGAGGCCGTCGGCGGCGAGTGCTCCTACCGCGCCTGCGTGCCGAGCAAGGCGCTGCTGCGCCCCGCCGC
Source organism: Streptomyces sp. NPDC058664 (assembly GCF_042716635.1). NCBI lineage: Bacteria > Bacillati > Actinomycetota > Actinomycetes > Kitasatosporales > Streptomycetaceae > Streptomyces > Streptomyces sp. NPDC058664. The sequence continues at coordinate 100,551 of NZ_JBHXRW010000009.1, forward strand.
CGCCCTGGAGGCCGCGCGGTCGGTCGACGGGGCGCGGCAGGCGGTCACGGCGGCACTCGACCCGCGGCGCGTCCTGGCCCGCCGGGACCGCTTCACCGGCCGCGGTGACGACACGGGCCAGGCCGGCTGGCTGAACGGCGCAGGCATCTCCCTCGTCCGCGGGTACGGCCGGCTCGCCGGAGCGCGCCGGGTGGAGGTGACGGGGGCCGACGGAACGGTCCGCACCCTGCGGGCCCGGCTCGCGGTCGTCCTCAGCCCCGGCACGGACCCCGCCCTGCCGCCGGTCGACGGCCTCGACCGGATCGGTGCCTGGACCAACCGGCAGGCCACGACCGCCGACGCGGTGCCCGAGCGGCTCGTCGTCATCGGCGGGGGAGTGGTGGCCTGCGAGATGGCCACCGCCTGGCGCTCGCTCGGTTCCTCCGTCACGCTGCTCGTCCGCGACCAGGCCCTGCTGACCGGCTGGGAGCCGTGCGCCGGCGAGGAGGTCACCCGGGGCCTGACCGGCATGGGCGTCACGATCCGCTTCGGGGTCTCGGCCACCCGGGTGGCCCGCGACGGGGCCACCCGTGCCGTGACCGTGGAGACCGACGACGGCGCCACCCTCGTCTGTGACGAGGTCCTCGCCGCCGTCGGCCGGCGCCCGCGCACCGCCGACCTCGGCCTGGCGACCGTCGGACTGCCGGCCGGTGACTGGCTGACGGTCGACGACACCTGCCGGGTCACCGGTCTCGAAGGCGACTGGCTGTACGCCGTGGGCGACGTGAACCACCGGGCGCCGCTGACCCACATGGCCAAGTACCAGGCACGCGCCTGCGCCGCGGCCATCACCGAGCGCGCCGCGGGCCGCCCCGTCGCCACCGGCGGCCGGCAGGCCTGGAGCGCCGACGCCGACCACGACGCCGTCCCCCAGGCCGTGTTCACGTACCCCGAGCTCGCGAGCGTCGGGCTCACCGAGCGCGCCGCACGCGAGGCGGGCATCGCGGTACGCGCGGTGGAGTACCGCATCGACGACGTCGCCGGCGCCGCGCTCCACGCGGACGACTACCGGGGCCACGCCAAACTCGTCGTCGACGAGGCCCGGGGAGTCGTCGTCGGCTGCACGCTCACCGGCCCGATGGCGACCGAACTCATCCACACGGCCACCGTCGCCATCGTGGGCGAGGTCCCGCTGGAGCGCCTGTGGCACGCCGTCCCCGCGTTCCCGACGGTCAGCGAGGTCTGGCTGCGGCTGCTCGAGTCGTACGGCCTGTGAGGCGACGGCGACGCCACCCCCGTCGCCCGCCGAGCCCACCCGCGCCCGCCGGGAGCACATCCCTCAGAACACCGCCTCAGGGCAACACCCGTCAGGACGTCACCTGCCGGAGCCACACCCGTCAGGGCGTCACCTGTCAGAACCACACCCGTCAGGCGAGGTCCGGCGGATCGAGTCCCGCCACAGCGAGACCCGTCGGACGGACAAGTCCCGCCGGAGCGAGCCCCCGTCAGGGCTGCGCCCCCTCAGAAGTCCCCTCAGAAGTCCCCTGGAACACCCCGAAGGAGCACTCCTCATGACCGACCGGCCGATCCTCGAACCCGCCGCCCAGGCCTTCGCCGACGCCACCGCCCAGCCGCCGTACCTCTACCAGATCCCCGTCGCGGACGGCCGCAAGGCCGTGGACGACGTCCAGAGCGGCGACGGCGTTCCGCTGCCCGCCGTCGACGAGGAGTGGATCACCGTCCACGGCGGCCCGACCGGCGACGTCCGCGCCCGGATCGTCCGCCCGAGCGGTGTCACGGGACTCCTCCCCGTCATCCTCTACATCCACGGCGCCGGCTGGGTCTTCGGCAACGCCCACACCCACGACCGGCTCGTCCGCGAACTCGCCGTCGGCGCCGGGGCGGCCGTGGTCTTCCCCGAGTACGACCTCTCGCCCGAGGCCCGCTACCCCGTCGCCGTCGAGCAGAACTACACCGTCGCCCAGTGGGTGGCCCGCGAGGGACACCACAAGGACCTCGACGGCACCCGGATCGCCGTCGCGGGCGACTCGGTCGGCGGCAACATGACCGCCGCCCTCACCCTCATGGCCAAGCAGCGCGGTGACGTCCACCTCACCCACCAGGTCCTCTTCTACCCGGTGACCGACGCGAGCTTCGACACCGACTCGTACCACGCGTTCGCCGAGGGCTACTTCCTGCGCCGTGACGCCATGAAGTGGTTCTGGGACCAGTACACGACGGAGGAGGCCGAGCGCGCCCAGATCACCGCCTCGCCGCTGCGCGCCACCACCGAGCAGCTGACCGGCCTGCCGCCCGCCCTGGTCATCACCGCCGAGGCGGACGTCCTGCGCGACGAGGGCGAGGCGTACGCCGCGAAGCTCCGCGCCGCCGGGGTGCCGGTCACCGCCCTCCGCGTCCAGGGGGCCATCCACGACTTCGTCATGCTGAACGCGCTGCGCGAGACGCGGGCCGCGGACCTCGCCATCGGCCTCGCGGTCGGCACACTGCGCGAGGCCCTCGCGTGACCGGGCCGTCGACGAGCATGCCGGTGGCGGGCCTCGTGCCCGCCCCGCGGCGGGAACAGGCGCAGGCCGACCTCCTCGTCCGCAACGCGAAGGTGTTCACCGGAGACCCCGCCCGTCCCGAGGCCCGCGCCGTCGCCGTCCGCGACGGCCGGGTCCTGGCCCTCGGCGACGACCACGACCTCGCCGGTCTCGTGGGCCCCGGGACCAAGGTCGTCGACGCCCTGGGCCGACGGGTGGTCCCCGGGCTCAACGACTCCCACCTGCACGTCATCAGGGGCGGCCTGAACTACGTCCTTGAACTGCGCTGGGACGGCGTGCGCAGCCTCCGCCAGGCCCTCGCGATGCTGCGCGAGCAGGCCGGCCGCACCCCCAGGGGGCAGTGGATCCGGGTCGTGGGCGGCTGGACCGCCGAGCAGTTCGCCGAGCGCCGGATGCCGACCGTCGCCGAGCTGAACGCCGCCGCCCCCGACACCCCGGTCTTCGTCCTGCACCTCTACCAGTCGGCGCTGATGAACCGGGCCGCCGTACGGGCCGCCGGATTCACCCGGGAGACCCCCGACCCGCGCGGCGGCCAGATCGTACGGGGCCGGGACGGCGAACCGAACGGCGTCCTCCTCGCCGCGCCGAGCGCCCTCGTCCTGTACTCCACCCTGGCCAAGGCACCGGCCCTGGACGAGGCCGACAAGCGGACCTCGACCCGCCACTTCCTGCGCGAGCTGAACCGCTTCGGTCTGACCTCGGCGGTCGACGCCGCCGGCGGGTTCCAGAACTTCCCCGACAACTACGCCACCGTCATGGACCTGGCCGCGTCGGGGGAGTTGTCCCTGCGGATCGCCTATCACCTGTTCCCGCAGACGGCCGGGCAGGAACTCGCCGACCTGAAGCGCTGGACCGAGACGGTGAAGCCCGGAGACGGCGACGAGTGGCTCCGCCTCAACGGCGCGGGGGAGAACCTGACCTGGGCCGCCGCCGACTTCGAGAACTTCTCCGAACCCCGGCCCGAACTCGCCGAGGGGTACGAGGGGGAGTTCGAGCAGGCGGTCCGGCTGCTGATGGAGAACGACTGGGGCTTCCGGCTCCACGCCACCTACGACGAGACGATCCGCCGCGACCTGGCCGTGTTCGAGAAGCTCGCCGCCGAAGGGCTCTTCCCCGGCGGCAACCGATGGCTCTTCGACCACGCGGAGACGGTCTCCGCCGACAGCCTGGACCGGATCGCGGCCCTCGGCGGCGCCGTGTCCGTGCAGAACCGGATGTCCTTCCAGGGCGCCGCGTTCCTCGACCGCTACGGCGCCGCCGCCACCGCCCACACGCCTCCGGTCCTGGCCATGCTCGACCGCGGGCTGACCGTCGCCGCCGGCACGGACGCCACCCGCGTGTCCTCGTACAACCCCTGGGTCGCGCTGCACTGGCTGGTGACCGGCAGGACCGTCGGCGGCACGGCCCTCTATCCGGCCGCCGGCCTCATCGACCGGGAGACCGCGCTCGGTCTCTACACCCGCGGCGGGGCACGGCTCACCGGTGAGCAGGACGTCAAGGGCGTCCTGCGGGAGAGCTTCTACGGCGACCTCGCGATCCTGTCGGACGACTACCTCACCGTGCCCGCCGCCGCCATCCCCGACATCGAGTCGGTGCTCACCGTCGTGGGCGGCCGGATCGTCTACGCGACCGCGGAGTACGAGGGCCTCGACGAGGCCGTCCCGCCGGTCGCCCCGGAGTGGAGCCCGGTGGCCCACTTCGGCGGCTACCAGAAGGGCGCCCGCCAGGCGTCCCTCGTGGCCGAGGCCGCCGCCGAGTCGGAGGAGCACCGCCTGTGGCGGGTCGCACGCGGCTCCGCCGCCGACACGCCCCCGCCGTTCCACGACCCCTGCTTCGCGCACTGACGAGGGACCCACCCGATGAGTACTGCCCCTTCCGCGGCCGCCGACGGCGCCGACGCCCCTCCGGACAGCAGGCCCGACGCCCCTCCCGGACGCCGCTTCGAACCGGACCTCCGGTCGATGACCCGGATCAACCTGCGTCCCATCGCCTCACCGATGCCGCTCGGTTTCTTCACGGTGGCGATCGCCTCCGTGATGACGGGCTGCCTCCAGCTCGGGCTCTTCGACGCCGAGGCCCGCGCCGCCGTCGCCCTCTGCGTACTGCCCGCCTTCGCGCTCCAACTCCTGGTGAGCGTCCTGGCCTTCGGCGCCCGGGACGTGATCGCGGCGACGCTCATGGGCGTCTTCGCCGGCAGCTGGCTGGCCTACTCGCTCGTCATGTTCAGCGGCGCGGCCGACGGCCTCAGGGTCCTGGGAGTCTTCAACCTGACGTTCCTCTGCTTCGGCGCGCTGATGGCCGCCGTGACGCGGCCCAAGCGCGCGCTGTGGCTCGTGATCGTGGTCTCCCTGCCCCGCTGGGCGGCCACCGGTCTGTCGGGACTCACCGGCGCCGAATGGCTCACCCGCACGTCCGGGGTCCTCGGCCTCCTGGTGGCGCTCGTCGCGATGTACGCGGCGTTCGCCCTGATGCTGGAGGACATGCGCAGCGAGGAGGTGCTGCCCATCGGCCGCAGCGGCCCCGCGCACACGGCCGTCGAGGGCGACCTCGCGGTCCAGCTGCGCAACCTCGAACGCCAGGCGGGCGTACGCCGCACCCTGTGAACCCGGCCCCCTGAACACGCGCATCACGCACACCGGTCACGCACACCAGTCACGCACAGCTCGCCAGGCACATCGCGGGCGCAGAGGAGCAACACCATGGAACCGCAGGTGAAGGACCGACCCGAGAAGTCCCGGTACGAGATCCTCGCCGGTGACGACGGCACCGAGACGGCGGGCTTCGCCGAGTACTTCCTCTCCGAGGGAGAGATCGCCTTCATCCACACCGAGATCGATCCCCGCTTCGCGGGCCAGGGGCTCGGCGGGCTGCTCGCCCGGGGAGCCCTCGACGACGCCGGGGCACGCGGACTGCGGGTCCTGCCGTACTGCCCCTTCGTCCGGGGCTGGATCGGCAAGCACCCCGAGTACGCCGACCTGGTGCCCGAGCCGAGCCGTGCGCGCTTCGGACTGTGACGCGCGCCCCTCCGCCCTCCGCGCTTCCACCGCACTTCCACCACCGCACTTCCACCGCACGACGAGGAGTCTCCCCGTGTCCCGATCCACCCGCCCCACCGTCGTCCTGGTCCACGGCGCCTTCGCCGACGCCTCCAGCTACGCCCGTGTCATCCCCGAACTGACCGCCGCGGGGCTCGACGTGATCGCTCCGGCGGTGCCCAACCGCAGCCTGCTCGACGACGCCGCGTACATCGCCTCGGTGGTACGCGCCGTCGAAGGGCCCGTGATCCTGGTGGGGCACTCGTACGGCGGCGCCGTCATCACCCTCGCCGGTACGGAGGACAACGTCCGGGCGCTGGTCTACCTGGCGGGGTACGCCCTCGAGGAGGGCGAGAGCCTGGGCGAGCTGCAGGGCCGCTTCCCCGACTCCGGCCTCGCCGACGCGCTCGTGTACACGCCGTTCCCCGTGGCCGGCACCACCGAGACCGGCACCGACGTGTCGGTGGAGGCCGACAGGTTCCCCGCCATCTTCGCCGCGGACGTCGAGCCGGAGCTCGCCGCGGTCCTGGCCGTCTCCCAGCGCCCCCTGGCCGCACGGGCCTTCGCCGAGGCGGCGCCGGCCGCGGCGTGGAGGACCAAGCCCTCCTGGGGGCTGGTCGCCACCTCCGACCGGACCATCAACCCCGATGTGGAGCGCTACGGCTACGAGCGGGCCGGCATGACCACCGTCGAGGTCGACTCCTCGCACCTGGTCATGCTGGCCCAGCCCAAGGCCGTGGCCGAACTCATCCAGGAGGCCGTCCGGTCCACGGCCGGCTGACCCGCCCGCCGGGCAGCGTGCCGACCCCGCCCGCCGGCCGGGGTCGGCACCTCCGCGCACGTCTCTGAACTGGAACGATTGGTCGATTTCGTTCGAGCGCTGGTAGCTTCGGGTCGTCCTCCGAGAGCACTCGGGAGGCGAACGGAGGAAGCACACCCATGAGGTTCGGCGCGAGGCTCGCGCTCGCCGTCACCACCCTGGCCGTCACGGTCACCGCCTGCGGAGCCCCGCACGACGGCGGTCCGCGGTCCCACGAGGCCACGGACTGCGGCCCCTACGCGCGGTACGGCGAGCACACCGGCACCGAGGTCACCGTCTACGCCCCGAACCGGGAACGGGAAGCCGATCTGTTCGAAGAGACCTGGGCGGACTTCGCGGAGTGCACGGGCATCGACGTCCGGTACGAGGGCGACGGGGAGTTCGAGACCCGGATCCAGCTCCGGGTCGAGGGCGGAAGCGCACCCGACGTCGCGTTCTTCCCCCAGCCCGGACTGCTGGCACGCTTCGCGCGCGCCGGGAGCCTCAAGCCCGCGAGCGCCGGCGTCGAGGCCCTGGCACGACAGGGCTGGTCGGACGACTGGAACCGTTACGCGACCGTGGACGGCACCCTCTACGGCACGCCCCTGGTCGCGAACGTGAAGTCGTTCGTCTGGTACTCACCGGTGTTCTTCCGGGAGAGGGGACTGAGCGTCCCCCGCACCTGGGCCGAACTCATGGTCCTGACGGAGAGGATCGCGGCCTCGGGGACCAAGCCGTGGTGCGCCGGTGTCGAATCCGGTGAGGCGACCGGCTGGCCCCTGACGGACTGGATCGAGGACGTCCTGCTGCGCCAGCAGGGGGCGGACGTCTACGACCGGTGGGTCGCCCACGAGATCCCGTTCGACGACCCGCGGGTGATCCGGGCCATGGACACCGTGGGATCCCTCCTCAAGAACGACCGGTACGCCAACGGCGGTTACGGCCCCGCCCGCTCGATGGCCTCGATCGCCTACCAGGAGGCCGGCACGCCGATCCTCTCCGGCGACTGCGCCATGCACCGCCAGGCCTCGTTCTACGCCGAACACTGGCCCGACGGCACCGGGATCGGACCGGACGAGGACGTCTTCGCCTTCCTCCTGCCGGGCACCGACGCGGCCGACCGTCCGGTACTCGGCGGCGGGGTGTTCGCCGCGGCGTTCTCCGACCGCCCCGAGGTCCGTGCCTTCCAGGAGTACCTGGCCACCGCCGACTTCGCGAACGCCCGGATGGCGAAGGGCCCGTTCGTCTCGGCGAACAAGGGCGTGGATCCGGCGAACGCCGCCAACCCGGTCGACAGGCGCTCGATCCAGCTGCTCCAGGACCCCCGGACGCGGTTCAGGTTCGACGGCTCGGACCAGATGCCCGCCGCGGTCGGCGCGGGAACGTTCTGGAAGGGAGCCGTCGACTGGATCACCGGCAAGGACACCGAGCGGGTGGCCCGCTCCGTCGAACGGTCCTGGCCGAGCCCCTGATGCCGTTCGACGTCGTCGCCCAGCAGCCCAAGCTGCTGCACCTCCTCCAGGGCGTGGCCGCGTTCACGGCGGTGGTCGGGCTGATCCTGCTGGCGCTGCACCGGGGCCCCGCACGGCGGCGGGGCGCGGCCTTCCTGCTGCTCGCCCCCGCTCTGCTGCTGCTCACCGCCGGCCTCCTCGTACCCGCCCTGCGCACCCTGCTGCTGTCGTTCACGGACGACGGGGGAGGGACGGGGTTCGGGATCGGCAACTACGTGTGGATGTTCACCGACCCCGAGGCGCTCGTCGCGCTGCGCAACACCCTGGCGTGGGTGATCCTCGTACCCCCGCTGGTGACGGCGGTCGGTCTGCTCTACGCGGCGGCCGTCGTCCGGTCGCGGTGGAGAGCGCTCGCCCTGTCCCTCGTCCTGCTGCCGATGGCGATCTCCTTCGTCGGCGCCGGCCTCGTCTGGAAGTTCGTCTACGCCTACCGGCCCGCGGAGGCGGAGCAGATCGGACTCCTGAACCAGCTGGTCGTGGTGTTCGGCGGCGAACCGAGGCAGTGGCTCGTGGAATCCCCCTGGAACGTCCTGCTCCTCATGGTGACGATGGTGTGGACCCAGGTGGGCTTCGCGGCCGTCCTGCTCGCGGGCGCGATCGACGCCGTACCCGACGAGATCACCGAGGCGGCCCGGCTCGACGGCGCGTCACCCCGCCGGGTCTTCCGGCACATCACCGTCCCGTCGATCCGGCCCACGCTGCTCGTCGTGCTCCTCGCCGAGGTGACCGCCACCTTCAAGACGTTCGACATCGTCAAGACCATGACCGCCGGCCACTTCGACACGGCCGTCGTCGCCCACGAGATGTACGACCAGGCCTTCCGCTACGGCCGGACGGGCCGGGGCGCGGCGCTCGCCGTCCTCCTCTTCCTGCTCGTCACCCCCGTCGCCGCCCTCCGGATCCGAGCGCACCGGAGGGCGGGATGAGCGGGATGAGCGGCGTACGGGAGCGTCTCTCCTCCCGCGCCTTCTCGGCGACCGCCGTGGTGATCGCGGTCCTCTGGACCACACCGACCCTCGGCCTCCTCCTCTCCTCGTTCCGTCCCGAGGACGAGATCAGGACGACGGGCTGGTGGACCGTGCTCGGCGCGCCGCACGTCACCCTCGACAACTACGGCGAGGTGCTGTCCGGCGGCGGGAACGCGTCGGGGCGGCTCGCCGAGCACCTCGTCAACTCGATCGTCATCACCCTCCCCTCGGTGCTGTTCCCCCTCGTCCTCGCGTTCTTCGCGGCCTACGCCCTGGCGTGGATCGACTTCAAGGGGCGCGACGCGCTCGTCGTCGGCGCCTTCGCGCTCCAGATCGTGCCCCTCCAGATGGCCCTCGTCCCCCTGCTGAAGTTCTTCTCCCAGGGCTGGCTGTTCCTGCCGGCCTGGCACCTCACCGGACCGGCCCGGTTCGGTCACGTCTGGTTCGCCCACACGGTGTTCGCGCTGCCGTTCGCGGTGTTCCTGCTCCACAACTTCCTCGCCGGACTTCCCCGGGACCTCATCGAGGCCGCCCGCGTCGACGGCGCGTCGCACGCGACCACACTGCTCAGGATCGTCCTGCCGCTGGCCCGCCCGGCCCTGCTCACCTTCGCGGTCATCCAGTTCGTCTGGGTGTGGAACGACCTGCTCGTGGCACTGACCCTGTCCGGGGGAACGTCCGAGACCGCGCCGATGACGGTCGGACTGGCGGCGCTGGCGGGGACGCGCGGCGACGAGTGGCAGCGGCTCACCGCCGGAGCCTTCGTGTCGGCGTCCGTCCCGCTGCTCGTCTTCTTCTCCCTCCAGCGCCGCTTCGCCCGGGGCCTGCTCGCCGGCTCCCTCAAGGGATGAACCCCGAGGAGGAGACCATGGGACCACGACCGAGCAGGCCCGGACTGCGGGGCAGGGAAGCCGAACTGGAGCGGCTGCGCGCCCTGGTGGAGGCGGTGCGCGACGGCGAGGGCGGCGCCGTCGCCCTGCTCCTGGGCGAGTCGGGCATCGGGAAGACCGTACTGCTCGCCGAGACCGTCTCGATCGCGCGCTCCCACGGGTTCACCGTCAGCCGGGGACGTGCCGAGGAGCTGCACGAGCTCGCGCCGCTCGCCTCGCTGGCCTCGGGCCTCCTGCACGGCGACCCGCCGCTGCTCGCCGCCGCGGACTTCGCCCACCTCGCCGGCCACCACGACCAGCGCATCTGGCTCGTCGAACGGCTGGCCCAGCTGATCGAGGAACGCTCGGCGGGCACGCCCACCCTGATCGCCATCGACGACGTCCAGTGGACCGACCCGCTCAGCCGGTTCGCACTCGACGTCATGCCGGCCCGACTGGCCGGCTCCCCGGTCCTCTGGCTCCTCGCCGGCCGGGAGGACCCCGGCCTCCGCGGGGACGGGCCGCGGACGACGACGATCCCCCTGCGGCCGCTGTCCGGCGCGGCCCTCGCCGAGCTGGCGCACGACGTGCTCGGCGGGGACGTACCGGAGAAGGCCACCGGCCTCCTCGACGGGGCGGGCGGCAACCCGTTCCTCGCGACCGAGGTGCTCGCGGGCATCGCGGCGTCGGACACGGAGGACGGATCCGGACCACCGGAGCGGCTGGTGCTCGGCGTCCGCGGCAGGCTGGCCGCGCTCCGGCCCGGCACCCTCGAATTCCTGCGCGTCGGCTCGGTCCTGGGAGGCGCCTTCTCCCTCGCCGACGCCGCCGCCCTCTGCGGCAGGCCCGCCGCCGGGCTCATCGGCGAACTCGACGAGGCGATGGCCGCCGGGCTCCTCGACGACGACGGCGAACGCCTCGCCTTCCGCCACGACCTGCTCCGCCAGGCGGTGTACGCCGACCTCGCGCCCTCCGCCCGACGGGCCCTGCACCGGGAGGCGGCGAGCCGCCTCGTCACGGCCGGCCGGACCTCCGCCGACGCGGTACCGCACCTGCTGAAGAGCGCCGAACCCGGCGATCACGAGGCGGTCGCGCTGCTCGGCCGGGCCGCCGCGGACGTCCTCCCCGTCATGCCCGACCTCGCCGCCGACCTGTCCCTGCGCGCCCTGGAGCTCGTACCGCCCCACACGCCCTCGGCGTTCGACGTGGGAGAGCAGGCCGTCACCGCGCTGACCCGCGCGGGCCGTTACACCACGGCGCGGAAGACCGGGGACGCGCTCCTCGCCCGACAGCCGCCCCTGGACGTCTTCGCCCGCCTGCAGTCCGTACTCGGCGACACCCTGTGGCACCTCGACGACATCCACGAGCTGACCCGCCGCACGACGGCCGCGCTGGCCGTCGTCACCGACCCGGCGATCTCGGCCCGGCTGACCGCGCGGCAGGCACTGGCGCGGTCACGCGGACACGACCTCGCGGCCGCCCGGGCGACCGGGGAGCGGGCGCTCGCCGCCGCGGAGCGGGCGGGCGACCGGGAGGCCCGTGTCCTCGCGCTGTGGGGCCTCGGCGAGATCGCCCTCAACGCGGGGGACTGCGCCGCCGCCGTCGAGCACCACACGGCGCTGAACGCCTTCGACGCGGCCTTCCTGCCCGAGGAGGCCGTCGCCCGGGTCCACCTGGACGACTTCGACTCGGTCCGGCTGTTGCTGCGGACGGCGGGCGACGAACCACCCCGCCCCGCGATGCTGATGTGGGCCCAGGGAAACCTGAATCTGGGGCTCGGACGGCTCGACGACGCCGAAGCCGACCTCGTCACCGTCGAGCGACTGGAAGCGGACGTCGGCGTGCCGGCGAACCTCGTCAACACCCGGGTCCACCGGGGGCACATCGCGCTGCTGCGCGGCGACCGCGCGACGGCGCGGGAACACCTGGACGTCGTCAGGGCGGCGGTGGCCGACCGGCCGAACAAGGGCAACCACGCCGTCCACCAGTACCTGGAGGCCCTGCTCGCCGACGCCGCCGGAGACCACGCGACCGCTGCCGCACGGATCCGGTCCGCCCAGCGCGACCACCCCTTCGCCCGGTGGAGGCTCCTGCGCGTCCACTTCGTCGAAGCCGTACGGATCGCCCTCCGCGCCGGAGACCGTGCCCTCGCCGAGGACCTCGCGGCCCAGGCGGCCGGACACGCCTCCCGTAACCCCGCCGTCCCGACCGCACGCGGACTCGCCGCCCACACGGCAGCCCTGGTGCACGCCGACCGCGGACTTCTGGAACAGGCCGTACGGATCCTCCTGACCGGGCCACGCCCCCTGCACCTCGCGGCGGCCTCCGCCGACCTCGGGCAGGCGCTGCTCGCCACCGGCGACACCGCCGCGACACCCGCACTGACCAGGGCGTACGAGACGTACGCACGGGCCGGCGCCGCCTTCGAGGCCGACAGGGTCCGCACCGGCCAGGACCGGGCCCCGACCCGCCCCGGCCGGCGGACCGCGTCCCGCCCGCGCCCCGGCCAGGGCTGGGACGCGCTCACCACCTCGGAACGCAAGGTCGCCCGGCTGATCGCCGCCGGCCACACCAACCGGTCCGCCGCGGCCCACCTCGTCGTCTCCCCGCACACGGTCAACACCCATCTGGCGGCGGTCTTCCGCAAGCTCTCGGTCAACTCGAGGGTCCAGCTGACCCGGCTCGTCCTGGCGGAGACCGACACCGCCGTGGCCTCCGCCGGGCACCCGCCCGGCGGCCGGTCCCCGGCACCGCCGCGCCGGTGAGCACTACGTTCCCGGGCAAGGCGTGGTGCGCGGCGCGGCAACAGGTGGTGTCGTGCCGACCGTAGCGTGACGGCGTCCAGTGCCGTGCCGTGCCGAGTGCGGTGCGGCCGACCCGAACCGAGGAGACACTTCATGCCGTGCATCACCGTGGGCCAGGAGAACACCACCCCCGTCGATCTGTACTACGAGGACCACGGCACCGGCCGGCCGGTCGTCCTCATCCACGGCTTCCCGCTCGACGGCCACTATCGAGTGACATCCCGCACCCCGCCGTGAGGGGGCCGCGCTCCGGCCGGAGCGCCGCCCCCCGGCCGGGCGACGGGGCCATGCCTCATACTGTTCCGCCGTACCGCGCGCGGACCGAGCCCCGTCCCGTGCGGCCCCGGCCGGCGGAATGAGCGTGCCCCCTTGACGACATGGCTGACGACATGGCCTCGCCCCGAGGACCCCGAGCGGGCGAGGACACCGGTCCGCGGCAGGGAGGCGGAACTCGCGTTCGTCGAGGCGCGGCTCGACGCGCTCGCCCGCGGCGAGGGCGGCATCGTCCGGGTCGAAGGCCCCGCGGGCAGCGGCAGGTCGAGGCTCCTCCTGGAGGCGTCGGCGTCCGCGGAACGGCGCGGGACGCGCGTCCTCCACGGGAGGGCGGATCCCGACGCACAGTTCGTGCCGCTCGGACCGCTTCTCGAAGGGCTCCTCTCCGGGGGCGAACCGCTCCCGGACGCCGCCCGGATCCGCGACCTCGCCGCGACACCCGGACAGCGGTTCTGGCTGCTCCAGGAACTCGCGGACCGACTGCGGGAGGCGGCCCGCGACAGGCCGCTGCTCATCCTGCTCGACGACCTCCAGTGGTGCGACGACCTCACCCTTCTCGCCTTCCACACCGTCGCGGCCGCACTCGCGTCGCACCGGGTCCTGTGGCTCGTGACCGTGCGCGGCGGAGCCGTACCGCCGGGCGTGCGCACGACCCTCGACCGGATCCGGCAGGCCGGCGCGCACGAGCTGACGCTGGGACCCCTCGGGGACCGGGCGATGGCGCGGATCACCGAGGACGTCCTCGGCGCGGTCCCCGGCCCCGACGTCCTGCGCGTCGCCGACCGCGCGGAGGGTGTGCCGCTGCTGCTGGTGGAGCTGCTCGACGCACTGAGGGAGGAGGATCTCGTGACCATCGAGAACGGCACGGCCGGGCTGACGCCCGGCGCCTTCCCCTCCCGGCGGCTGCCCTCCGTCGGACGCCGCCTCGACCAGCTGTCCGAAGCGGCCCGCGAACTGGTGGAAACGGCCGCCGCCGTGGGCCGCCCGGTCACCGTGGGCCTGCTGGCGGAGCTGCTCGACAGACCACCGGCGGCGCTGATCACGGCGGTGCGGGAGGCCCTCGAATCGGATCTCCTGGCCGAACGCGCCGACCGCCTGGCGTTCCGCCACGAGGTGGTCCGCGAGGCGGTCGAGGCCGGACTTTCCCCCTCCCTGCTCCGTACGCTGCGACGGCACGCCGCCGAAGTCCGGCCGGAGGGCCCGCGAGCCGAACCCTCCGCGCCACCGGCCGACGGCACAGGACCCGGCGAGGGCACGGAACCCGGTGGCACGGGGCCCAGCGAGGGTACGGAACCCGGTGGCAAGACGGGCCCCCGCGACAGGACGGGACCCGGCCGGCCGCGTACCGCCGCGGCGGAACTCCCGACCACCGCTCCCGGAGCGGCCGCGCCCCCGCGCCCCCGCACCCCGGAACCCACTGCCGCCGACGCACCGGAACCCACCGCCGACGATGTCCCGGAAGGAGCGGAGGAGGCCGCCGGGACGGTCCCGCCGCTCGGGCGGCCGGGCCAGGACGCGGTCACCCGCACGTGGCTCATGAACCGCACCCGGGCCCTCCTGGAGGCCGGGCGGCCTGCGGACGCCCGGGCCGCCGCGGAAGCCGCGTCCGAGCCGGTGGACGGGCTCGGCCGGGGCGACTTCGCCGACATCACGTTCCACCACACGATGATGCGCGTCGCGATCCACACCGACGACGGGCGGGCCGTACGGAGGTACGCGTCGGAGGCACGGCGGGCACGGAGCGCCGGCACGCCACGCGTCCGTACCGTCGGCGCCTGGATGCTCGCGCTGGCGGCCGACTTCGACGGCCTGCCCGAACGGGCCGTGGCCGCACTCGACGAGGTGATGGCCGCACAGGCCGGAGAGCCCGCCTTCCCCGTCGGCCCGGTCGATCCCGCCGACCTTCCCGTCCTCGTCCGCATGGCCCTGCGGGCCGGCATCCACGACCGGGCCGCGCCGGCGGTCCGCGCGGCCGAACGGCGGGCCGAGCTCGACCCCGGCTCCACGCTCCTCGCCGCCACCGCCGCGCACGCCCGGGGGCTGCTCGACAACAGCCTCGGACACCTCCGGCGCGCGGTCCTGCTGCACGAGGACGGCCCCCGGCCGCTGGCCAGGGCGTCGGCCCTCGAGGACACCGGCCGGAAGCTCGCCGCCACCCGGAAGTCCGAAGCGGTGCCGTACCTGGAGAAGGCCCTCGCCCTCTACACGCGGGCGGGGGCCGAGCGGGACGTCGCGCGCGTCCACCGGCGCCTGCGGGCCGCGGGCCTCCGCAGGCGGCCCTCGCCGGCGGGACAGGACGCGCGGTGGCCGGAACTGACGGCGGCGGAGGTCCGGGTGGCCCGGCTGGTGGCCCGGGGGCTGACGAACCCACAGGTGGCCGAGCACCTCTCCCTCTCACCGCACACCGTGGGTTCGCACCTCCGCCGCGCCTTCACCAAGCTCGACATCACCTCGCGCGGCGAGCTGACCCGGCTGGTGGAGACCCGCGACAGCGGAGAGTGATCGCTTCGTATCCCTCACCACCGCCGTACCAATGGACGATTCGTGCGATGTGCCGACGTCGTCGCTTCCTCAGAATGATCAAGAGCCGCGGCAAGGAGAGCCGATCCGCGGGGAGCAGGTGGTCGAGAGAGGAACAGCGCATGACCGTGAGGCCCCAACGAGCCCGTCCCGGCAGCCCGGAGCTACAGGCGCTGGTCGACGAACTCGCGGAGAGGCTGGGGCGGTCCGTCGCGGTCGACGATCCGCTGGTCCGCATGATCTGCACGAGCCGCCACTTCGGCGACGAGGACCCGGTACGCATCGGCACCCTGCTGCAGGGCCGCGCCGACAACGCGGCCGTGCGGTACGTGCTCGCCCAGGGAGTGGCCCGGTGGCCGAGACCCGGATTCATCGACGGCCGCGACGATCTCGGACTGCTGCCCCGCTACGTCGTACCGCTGCGCGAGCGCGGACACCTCCTCGGCCTCCTCATGGTGGTCGTGCCGGGGAAGGAACTCGGGGAGGGGGAGACCGAGGCCATCGCGCGGGCCGCCGACGCCATGGCCGCCCAGATGTACGGCGAACACCTCGCCGCCGACACCCGCAAGAGCGACGAGCGGACGCTGGTCCTCGAACTGACCGACGCCGACGTCGCCACGCGGACCGCCGCACGCCGGCGGGCCGTGGAACTCGGACTGCTCGGGGTGGCGGAGCACGTCCTGGTCACCCTCGTCCGGCTGAACCGCGGCACGGAACCCGTACGGCAGTCCGAGGCGGCACTCTGGGCGGCCCTGGAAGGCTTCCGGCGGACGCGCGGGGCGCAGGGCGTCATCGCGATCGACCAGGAGCGGGCCGTCCTGCTCCAGCTGCGCGACCGGCCCCCCGGCCCGGACGAGATCGCCGCCCAGTCCGGCCGCATCCTCGACGAACTCCACACGTTCCTCGACCCGTCGGCCGCCCCCGTGATCGGAGTCGGCGGACGGCACCTGGGACTGCACCACGCCCGGACCTCGTACGAGCAGGCGCTCGTGGCGGCCCGTGCGGCGCGCCGGCTGCCGTCCTTGAGGAGCACGGGCGACTGGGACCGTCTCGGGGAGTTCGCCGTCCTCCTCCAACTCCCCGAGCACGCACTGAACGCGTCCCTCGTTCCGGAGCCCCTCCGCACCCTCGGCGAGGCCCACGGCGGCGACCGGCTGCGGGAGACCCTGCGGAGCTTCCTCGAACACGCCGGATCGATCCCCAGGACCGCGGAGGCCCTGGGACTCCACCGCACGTCGCTCTACTACCGCCTGCGCCAGATCCAGGAGATCACCGGACTCGACCTGGACGACGGCGCCCACCGTCTCACCCTGCACCTCGGGCTCAGGATCGAGGAACTCCTCGCCACGGGCGACGACGCGCCCGTGTGAGACGGCCCGGCCCCGCGGCGGGCCCTCACCGCTTCGACAGAGCGAGGAGGATCCGCCGCCCGATTCCTACAGCACGCGGTGGTGGCTGCGACACGCCGCATCCGAAGATGTCAGAGACGAGGCGGGCCCGACGGCCGGCCCGTGAACGGGGAGCACACATGCGGGAGATCATCACGACGGACGGGACACGCCTCGCGTACCGAGACAGCGGTGGCGAGGGCGTTCCGCTGGTGATGCTGCACGGCTGGGGCCAGACACAGGAGATGTTCCGCCACCAGGTCGCGGGCCTGGCCCCCGGCCGTCGCGTCGTCACCGTCGACCTGCGGGGCCACGGGCTGTCCGGAAAGCCTCGGCACGGCTACCGCGTCGCCCGCCTCTCCCGGGACGTCCTCGAACTCGTCGACCACCTGCGGCTCGGCCGGTTCGACGCGCTGGGCTGGTCCATGGGCGTCTCGGTGTGGTGGAGCTTCATCGACCAGTACGGCACCGGACGGATCCGGCGGTTCGTCGCCGTCGACCAGCCGGCGGCCGTGGCCGCCGTTCCCTGGACCACCGAGCGGGAGCGGCGGGACTCCGGCGCCATCTTCGACGTCCCGGACCTCCTCGCCCTGGGCGCCGCGCTCGCGGCGCCGGGCGGCGACGAGGTGCGCGCCGGCTTCGTACGCGGCATGTTCTCCGGCGACCCCGACCCGGAGGTGCTCGCCTTCGTCGCCGAGCAGATCACCGCCACACCCGCCTACGCCGGCGTGCCCCTGCTGTTCGACCACTGCGCCCAGGACTGGCGCGACGTCCTTCCCAGGATCGACGTGCCGACCCTGGTGATCGGCTGCGAGGGGAGCCATGTGCACCCCGATTCGCAGCGGTTCGTCGCCGGGCAGATCCCCGGTGCGCGTCTGCACGTCTTCCCCTCCGACGTGGCGAACTCGCACTTCCCGTTCCTGGAGAACCCGCCCGCCTTCAACGCGGTGGTGGAGAAGTTCCTGTCCGAGGCACCCGAGGCACCCGAGGCACCCGAGGCACCCGAGGCACCCGAGGTGCCCGAGGCGCGCGCCCGGCGCGTGACCGGCGGGTCCGCCCGGCACATCCATGAAGAACCGTTCGCTCTGGAGCACCCGTGAACCCCTCCTTGCCGTCCCCCGCGCCGGCGTCCTCCGACCCCGAACGGCTCGTTCAGGTCCTCCCCGGAATGCCGGGAACGCCGGGAAGGGAGGACGGAAACCACCTCTACCTGGGCATGCACGTCCGCGGGCCGGTCATGAGCGTCCGGCAGGGGACCGCGCGTCCCCTGGAGCCGAACGACCTGGTCTTCTGCGACCCGGCCCGGCGCCACCTGCTGCGCTTCGGCGACGACTGCCAGATGGTCTTCTTCCGGATACCCCGCTGCCATCCGGGAGTCACGGGGCCGGAACTGGACCGGGTCCTCGGGGTGCCGGTGAGCGGCGGCGAAGGGCTGGGGGCGCTGGTCTCCGGCTTCCTGACCTCGCTCGCCACCGAGCTCGCCACCGAGACGCGGCCCCACAGGTCCGCGCCGGGGGACCGGCTCGCCCGGACGGCCGTCCACCTCCTCTCCGTCCTGGTCGTCGAGCTCCTGGAGACGGACGCGGCCGACGACGCGGCCGACGCGCAGGGCGTCGGCGCGGAGACGCTGTCCCGGATCCGGGCGTACGTCGAAGGGCATCTGATGGACCCGGACCTCACACCGGAGTCGATCGCACGGGCCCACCACATCTCCGTCCGCTACCTGCACAAGCTCTTCCAGAACGACGGCACCACGGTGAGCCAATGGGTGCGGAGCCGTCGGCTCGAATCGTGCAGGATCGAACTGGGCCGGTCCCACCGGAGGTTCACCGTGGCCTCGGTGGCGCGCCGCTGGGGCTTCAGCAGCCCCTCGCACTTCAGCCGGACGTTCCGGGGCGCGTACGGCATGTCCCCCCGGGAATGGCAGTCGCTGGCGGCCTCGGCCTTCGCTCCCCTCCAAGAGGAAGCCCCGGTAGGCGAGTTCGCGGGCGGACGTGCGCTGACATGACGGGGCGGGTGCGCCGGTGGGCAACGGACGGCGCCCCTCCGGCCCTACCGTGGGGTGTCATGACCGTCCCCACAGTCGTCCTCGTGCACGGTGCCTTCGTCGGCGCGGCGACCTGGATAGGCGTCGTCTCGGAGCTGCAGAGCCGCGGCATCCCGGTGGTCGCCCCGCCGAACCCGCTGCGCGGTCTCGCCTCCGACGCCGCCTACGTCGCCTCCGTCGTCGCCCAGATCGACGGGCCCGTCCTGCTCGTCGGCCACTCCTACGGAGGCGCGCTGATCACCGTGGCGGGCATCGCGGAGAACGTCCTGGGACTCGTCTACGTGGCCGCGTACGTCCCCCACGAGGGGGAGACCCTCGACGAGCTCCGGGGACGCTTCGCGAGAACCCCGTCGACGAGCAGCCTGAAGGAGTGGACGTACCCGCTCGCCGGCGGGGACGCGGCCGTCGAGGTCACCATCGAGGAGGAGGCCTTTCCGGCGGTCGTCGCCGCGGACGTGGCCGCGGACGTCGCGAGGGTGCTGGCGGCGACCCAACGGCCCCTCGCCCTCGCGGCCTTCACCGGTACGTGCTCCGCCGCCGCTTGGCGGGCGAAGCCGTCCTGGGCCCTGGTGGCCGGCGCCGACCGCGTGATCGACCCGGAGGTCCAGCGCTTCGGCGCCCGGCGGGCCGGAGCGGTCGTCGTCGAGCTGCCGGACGCCTCCCACGCCGTCCCCCTGTCCGAGCCCAGCGAGGTCGCCGCTCTGATCAGGGACGCGCTACGGGCGACGCGCTGACCGCGGCGGCTCGGTTTCCGTAGCGGCTCGGTTCCCGTAACGGCCGGTGTCGATCTCCCAGCGGTGGTAGCCGGCGATCCAGGCGGCGAGGCCGTCGACGTACCGGCGGGCGGCCTCGCGCGCGGCAGGGGAGAGGCCGAGGAGGTCGCACACCTCGGGGACCTGCGCCGACAGCTCCACGAAGCGGTCGACCATCGCCTGGGCCTCGCGCATCACCTGGACGGCCGCCTCCTCGGGGGTGCCGCCGAGTTCCTCGCGGACGATCATCACCATGTTCGCCACGTCGCCCCGGGCGAGCTCCTGGGCGTAGGAGTGCACGTCGTTGGTGAACGACGGTATGTCGGCCGCGAGTTGACGCATGCGACGGAGGACCGGGTGGTGCAGCACCTCCTGCGGCAGCTCGAACCGGTTGAGCCGCTCGACCATGTCGAAGAGGGTCTCCATGGCGGCCGTGCCCCGGCGGAGCGCCAGATACCCCTCGCGGTCCGGGAGCCGTCCGGAGAGCCGGCCCGCGGCCTCGGCGGGATGGCAGGCGAAGTACCACTCCCAGTTGTAGGCGGACCGGGCGCGCCACCGCGCGGACATGCCGCGCAGACTGCGCTCCCAGAGGTCGGCGAAGGCCTGCTCGACGGGGGTACGGGCCTCGGGCGCGGGGCCGTCGCCGTGCATGAGGGCCGTCAGACGGGCGCTGACCTCCGCCACCCGTGCCGGGGCCCGGCCGAGGTCCGAGTCGAACCGGTCGTCGAAGAAGAAGTAGAAGCTGAGCAGGTCCGCGGCGAGGACGAGGTCGTCGGTCGCGCAGTCGGGGCTGGTGAACGCGGCGAGACGGGGCACGTCCCACCGGTCGTACGACGCCGGGTCGACGACACCGGCGAGCCCTTCGTTCCGGAGCAGCCAGTCCCGGTGGAGCGGCACGACGGATCTCTGGTTCGGATTGCTGCGCGGTGGAAACGGCAGATCGAGCATCGCGGCGTTGAACACTGGACCCCCAGGCGTTGACCCCGGGTGATCGCCCAACGCACCCCGGCGCGATCGAAAGGGTACTGGACTTGATCATCAACTGCCAGGGACGCCGGGGGAGTCACTTGGACCGCTCGGCGCCCTCGTGCCCGCGCGGCCGCCCCCTGACCAGGCGGTTGTCGGTCCGCCACGACGGCGTTGTCAGTGGTGGCCGATAGCTTGGGACGTGTTCGAGAGACGGTGCGGAAGGAGCGAACTCGTGGGTGTCGCACATGCGTTGAGGGTGGTCCTCGTCGATGTCAACGAGGAGGTCGTGGCGGCCTGGCGGTCCGCGTTCGCGGACACGCCCGGGGTCGAGATCCGGCGGGGTTCCCTGCTCGATGTCGACGTGGACGCGTGGGTGTCCCCGACCAACGCGCGGGGCCGGATGGACGGCGGTGTCGACGGCGTCGTCAAGCGGCACCTCGGTGCCGGCGTCCAGGTGCGGGTGCAGCGGGCGATACGCGACCGGTTCGGCGGAAGCCTGCCGGTGGGCAGCGCGGTGTGCGTCCCGTCAGGAGCGGCCGTACCGCGGTATCTGATCTCGACGCCGACCATGCGGCAGTCCTCGCAGAACATCAGCGAGACGATGAACGTGGCGCTGGCGTGCGCGGCCGCGTTCCAGGCGGTGCACCTGCAGAACCGGGCGGAGCCCGGCAGCATCCGGTCGGTGGCGCTCGTGGGGATGGGAGCGCAGACGGGGCGGGTGCCCGCGCGGGTCTGCGCCAACCTGATGTGGACGGGCTACACCCTGTTCCACGACCACGGGTTCACGGACTACGACGAGCTCCGGGCCGCGGTGCTGGGCCAGCTCGACGACATCGAGGGAGCGGGGTCCGCGCGGCGGGTCCGGATCACCGTGCCGCGGCGGCCTTCCTTTCGCCACTGACCCGAAGACCCCACAGACCGGCACCGCACAGGGCGGGAAGACCGGTGAGGACGCCACCGCGTCCGATCAGCAGTCCGGCGCGCCCGAGGGGCCGTCCGGTTCGAGTGACGGGAGTCCAGCCCTCGTGAACGAAGCCGACGTTCCCACCCCGGACGAGAAGGGTGCCCCGGCAGGGGACCCGCTGGGTCTGGCCGAGCTGTTCACCGGCGGCGGCGAGCCGTGGCTGCCGCTTCTCGGCCCGGTGATCGAGGCGCAGCCGGGAGCCGCCGACTTCATCGGCCCGAAGCGCAGCCCGGAGGTGGTGCCGGTGCGCGAGCTGACGTTCCAGGCGTTGAAGCCGCACCCGCCGCAGAAGTGGAAGGTGGTGGTCTTCGGACAGAACCCGTATCCGCGGGCGGAGAGCGCGACCGGCATCGCGATGTTCGACAACACCTTCAACGACTGGAAGGACAGCCAGTTCGGCCGGGTGGTCAGCATCCGCTGCATCATCAAGGCCGCCGCGATGTGGAAGTACGGCATCGTCAAGAAGACGCCGATCGCCGACATCCGGAGCCTGCTGAAGAAGGAGGACACGGTCCAGCCGCCGGAGTGGTTCCAGGCGATGCTCACCCAGGGCGTCCTCCTGCTGAACGCGTCGCTCACGGCGAGCACGGACGGGGCGATGCCGACCGACCGGCACACCTCGTTCTGGCGGCCGGTGGCCGAGCAGATCGTCGAGGAGATCCTCCGGGCGAAGCAGGACGCCGAGGAGGAGGACCGGGGGGTGGTCTTCGCCTGGTGGGGCGCGCACGCCCGCAGCCTGAAGCGCGTCGTCCAGCGCCTGGAGAAGAAGTACCCGGGGGTCGAGGTCCGGCACCTGGACCACCCGAACCCGGCGGCGCAGGGGGACATCTTCTGCGAGGGGGGCCACTTCGCCCAGGTGAACGACGCCCTGGCGGCGGTGGGGGCCGAGCCGGTCGACTGGCTGCCCCGGAAGGGCTGGGACCGGGAGACGGCGGGCGCCGGCGGCGCGCAGGACGATGGTGTCGCGGAGCGGATGGGGGCGTTCATCGCGTCCACGATGGAGCTGCACCAGCTGTATCTGGAGCGGCTCACCAGCGTCAAGGACGAGGGGCTCGTCCTGCCGCCGGTCACCGGGGTGTTCGACACGCCGCTGATGGACTTCCGGAAGGCCGTCGACCCGGTGTCACGAGTACTCGTCGGCCTGGACGGGCACATCGAGCGGTCGAGCCGGTTCGGGGAGGCCAAGGTCGCGGCGGGTGCCGACGGGCTCTCCGCCGACGCGATCTCGGCGCTGTACCTCTACACGTGCGAATCGGCGTTCTACCGCGAGATCAACGCCGTGCTGAGGTCCGCGGACCGGGAGCGGCTGGTGCCGTACCTGCCTTACCTGCGGTTGCTGTTCTCGGCGGTGGCGGCGCTGCCGGCGCGGACGGAGCCGTTGTGGCGCGGTGTGGCGCTGGACCTGCGGTCCCAGTATCCGGTGGGCCGGACGGTGACATGGTGGGGCGTGTCGTCGTGCACGTCCGAGCTCGGTGTGGCCCGGGCGTTCCTCGGGAACCGCGGCAGGCGGACCCTGTTCGAGGTGACGCCGGCGCGGGCCGTGGGGATCCGGCGGTTCTCCGCGTTCACGGGCGAGGAGGAGTACATCCTCGCGCCCGGCACACAGCTGAAGGTGACGGAGGTGAAGGCCGAGCGCGGGGGCCTGTGCACCGTACGGCTGGCCGAGCTGGAAGGCCAGGGGCTGGTGTCCTGAGAAGTCATCCGGGCAGGTTGGTTACGCTGCCCGGTATGGATGAATCCATCGCGCACCCGTTCCTCGCGAGGCCGGTCACCGGGATCAATGGTGCTGTCGCCATCCTGCGTGCCCTGAAGAGCGAAGACGCCTCCGGTTTCGGGGAATTCCTCGAAGCACTCTCGGCGGAGACCAGGGAGCGCTACAGCCCACACCCGCTCGACCGGACCGAAGCGGAGCGGATCTGTGCCGCTCTCGACGACCCGACCGCCCTGCGTTTCGTGCTGGCGGATGCCCGTGACGATCGCGTGGTGGCGTATCTGCTGGCCCAGTTCGCAATCCCGGACGGCGAGAAGGCGCGTTACCGGGAGCGCGGGTGGACCATCGAGGACGGCGCGGACTGCCGCATCGCCCCCGTCGTCGCCGATCATTTGCAGGGCAACGGTCTCGGAACCGAGCTGCTCAAAGGGGCGCTCGACATCCTGCGCCGGCGCGGATGCCGACACGTCATCCTCTTCGGCGGTACCCGAACCTCCAACGCCCGGGCGATCCGCGCCTACGAGAAGGCGGGATTCAAGCCGGCCGGAGTCTTTCGCGAACGGGGGATCGAGAGCGTCGACATGTGGCTCTCCCTGAAGTAGCAGGCCCGAGAGCCATTGCCGCAGGTGTCCGACGCCGCGCAGGACGGCGTCGGAGCGCAGCGCGTCGTCCATCGGACTCGCCTTGATGCCGGTACCGCCGACGTCAACGGCTATCACGTGCGTGGGCGTCAAGAGAGGCCACCGGTCCTTCCTCCGGACCCTCCGGGTGCCCCGTCCTGGGGGGCGAGGGGGCCCTTCTGGATGGCGACGATGGTCCACTTCCCGGCGATCTTGGCCAGGTTGACGGTCCGGTGCTGGGTGTAGGGCTTGCCGAGCGCGAACTTGTGGGAGTCCAGGAAGTTCCGGTCCGCCGCCGTGAACGTGATGACGGTGTCCATCTCGACCTTCGCCGTCGTCATGTCCCGGGGGAAAGTGGACTTGTACCAGGCGACGCCGGTCTGACGGGTGGCCAGGGCGTTGCCCGTGAAGAGTTCGGCGAGCTTCTTCTCGTACTGCTGCGAGCGGAGCTTCCCGGCGAACCCCTTGTCGTAGAAGGTGAACTCCTGGGCGGCGCTCTCCTCGATGGTGCGGTGGTCGCGGTTGTCGACGACGCCGGAGTGGAGGACCACCGTCCTGCGTACGGCCGTGACGGTGGCGTCGTCGTCGGGGAGCTGGGTGAGGGTCCCGCCGTCCTTGTCGATGACGTGCCAGAGGGACTGACCGGAAAGGTCGGCCCGCGTGGGCGCGGTCCCGCCCGGAGTGGCGGCGGTGGTGCATCCGGCGGCGAAGAGGACCGCGACCAGAGGCAGGGAGGCTCTTCTCGTGAACATGGTGTCTCCGCTGTGTCGGGTGGTGCGGGCCACTCGGTCGTGGCCCGCACCGCGTACCGCGCCGAGCCGGCGCGGAGTCGTCCTCTCGGTCAGGAGGCGGGCTCGAAGTTCCACTGGCTGGTCCACCATGTGCTGGGGACGGTGCCGTGCTGGAGGTTGCCGGTGGCGTTCTCGGTGTGGGCGTAGGTGCCGGCGGCCCGGTTCTTCAGGCGCTTGTAGCCGGAGACGGTTTCCTCGGTCCAGTGGCTTCCGGTCGCGGTCACCGGCTGGGCACCGTGATGGACCACGGTGTCCGTGGTGGTCGTGTGCATGTACTCACCCGTCCACCGGTTCCGGTAGCGGGTGAAGCCGTCGCCCGTGGCCTCCCTGCTCCAGTGGGAGCTCCACCAGCTGCTGGGCGTGGCGCCGTACTGCACGTTGCCGGTCTTGTTCTCGATGTGCGCGTACTGGCCGGTCTGATGGTTCTTGATCCGCTGGTAGCCCTCGGCGTAGCCGTCGTCGTCCTTGAAGACGCGGATGTAGTCGACGTTCCAGGTCTTGGGCCAGACGTCGTTGTGAACGCCGGACCCGGCGTCGGTGTAGATGCCGAGGATCATGCCCATGGCCATGTTGGGCGCGTCGTTGACGATCTTGTACAGCTGGCCGTCGTAGGAGAACTTGAGCTGGGTCGGCGTCCAGTCCATGCCGTAGACGTGGTACTCGGAGGTGGGGCTGCCGCTGGGCACGGCGGTGTCGGACGAGTACCAGGAACTGAGGAAGTCGGGGTCGCCCCAACCGTAGGCGGCGATGCGCCAGTTGTTCGGCTTGGAGAAGAACGTCTCGACGAAGTCGATCTCGGAGTTGGCCGAGGCGCTGCTGGTGTCCTCCGTTCCGACCAGCCAGAACGCCTGGTGGCCGCCGCCGCCGACGTTCGACATCTTCGCGCGGATCTCGAAGTAGCCGTACTTGGTCGAGTAGCCGTCGAAGTCCGGCTCGTGGTGGTCGTTCGGCATGGAGGAGTTGAACTTGTGCCACCAGTCCTTGTTGTAGGACTGGATGCTGGAGATCTTCACCGTGCCGTCGTACCGGGAGTTCCAGGCGGGGGTGTCGGCGTCGAGCCGCTCGGTGAGCACGCCGTCGGCGATGGTGTAGCGGGCCTTGGCGTTCTGCGGCGTGGAGGTCCAGTGCGGGAGGTAGGACGGCAGCCACTTGCCCGTGTCGAGCGAGGTTCCGTCGAACTCCTCCTGGAAGTCCAGGGTGTAGCCGGACTTCGTGGCCGGGTTGGGCGGGGTGTCCGCGGCGTGCGCCGCGGCGGGCAGCAGGAGGCCGGTTGCCACGAGCGTGCCGGCGACGGCGGCGTGGACGATCGACCGGCATCTGCCGGTTCCGCCCGGCAGGGTGGTGCGGGAACATGCGGCCATGACGCTTTCCCTTCGGGGATGGGGGTGGAGGTGGTGCATGGCGGACCGGACCGGGGCGAGTGAGGCGCGAGGCTTCGTGCGGCGCCCAGGACCCGGGTACGAGGCCCGGTTCGGGTGCGGACGGAGCGTCCGCTGCCGGACCGGAGGGCCGGCCGGGGTGGCGGGGAAGGACCACCCGGACCGGGATCGAGGGGCCGAGTGACACAGGGCGTGGCGAGGTGCGGCCTCGAGTCGTCGGCGGGAAACCCGGCGGTGAGCCACGAGGCCGGCCGCTGGGCGGTGACCCCGCTGCGCGGTCAGTTCCCCACGCTCTGGACCGTGTCGGTGCGGCGGGACTTCTCCGCGGCCCAGGCCGTCAGGTGGCTCTCCAGGCTGGTGACGGGGTCCGAGAGGATCCTGTCCGCGTCTCCGTGGACGACGGCGTCGAGGAAGGCGTCGACGAGGCGCGCGTCCCCTCCACCGTGCCCGCTGCCCGCGTCCGGTCCGTCCACGCCGAGCGCGAGGGTCTCTTCCTCACCGGTGACGAAGTCGGTGACCGTCACGTTGACGCCGTCGCCGTCCAGGGAACCGCGGGTTCCGAAGATCCGGGTCTTGCGGTGGGTGAACGGGGTGAACGCGGTCATCGTGAACGAAGCGGTGATGCCGCCCTCGTACTCGAGGTTGACGACCTGGTGGTCGACGACGTCGTTGTCGCAGGCATAGACGCAGCGCCCGTACGGGCCTTCGCGCAGGGCCTGCTCCACGCCTTCGACCGTACGGGCGGGAGTGACGGCGGACAGGGGCCATCGCTCCCTGTCGGGATCGCCGAGGCAACCGAGGTAGAGGCGCTTCGCGGAGTACGGGCAGGTGGGTTCGACGGGGCAGTCCAGGCAGTTGTCGGTCGCTTCCGCGGGGCGGTTCTCAGGGCGGAAGTGCATGAGGGAGCCGAACGAGGAGACCTTGCGAACGGGCTTTCCGACGATGTAGGAGATCCAGTCGAGATCATGGGAGGACTTGGCGAGGAGCATCGGGGTCGCCTGGTCCTCGCGCCTCCAGTTGCCGCGCACGTAGGAGTGGGCCTGGTGCCACCAGCCGACGGGCTCGAGGTGCTCGACGCTGACGACGTCACCGAGCCGCCCGGAGTCGACGATCTCCTTCACCCCGACCGTGTAGGGGGTGTAGCGGAGCACATGGCAGACGGCCAGCATGACGCCGGCGTCGAGCACCGCGGCGGTGATGCGCCGGGCGTCCTCCTCGCTGGTGGCCATCGGCTTCTCCAGCAGGATGTGGTAGCCGAGTTCGGCGAACCGGACCGCGGGCCCGACGTGCTCGGTGTCCTGCGTGGCGATGACGACCGCGTCCGCGGGTGGAGCCTGCTCGGCCAGCGCGCGCCAGTCGTCGAAGAGTTCGGCACCGGGGTGGCGTGCCAGGGCTTCCTCGGCGCGCCGCCGGTCGGGTTCGGCGATGGCCGTGACCTCGGCGCGGCCGGTGCTCGCGGCGTGGGAGGCGTACGTGGTGCCGCGTCCGCCGGCTCCTACGAGGAGCAGGCGCAGGGGTCGCCGGCCCGGATCCGGGGGTATGGGGTCCTGACTCATGGGGAGGTGTCCTTCCGCGGGGGTCAGCCCTTGACGGCGCCGGAGAGCATCCCGGCGATGAAGTGACGTTGGAAGAAGAGGTAGACGGTCACGACGGGCGCGATCACGATCAGCGTGGCGGCCGACAGGAGCGGTACGTCGATGTTGTGGGCCCCGACGAAGAACCCGAGGCCGGCGGGAGCGGTACGCCCCTCCGGGTTCTGGATGAGGATGAGAGCGAGGAGGAACTGGTTCCAGGCCCAGAGGAAGTAGAGGAGTCCCAGGGTGATCAGGGCCGGGCGGCAGCAGGGGAGGAGGACCCTCCAGAGCACCGCCCAGGTGCCGGCGCCGTCCACGGCGGCCGCCTCCGTCATCTCCTTCGGCAGGGCGAGGAACTGCTCGCGCATCCAGAAGGCGCCGAACGGCATGAAGAGTCCGACGAGCGCCAGGATCAGGGCCAGGGGCGTGTCCGTCAGCCCGATCACGCGGAGGTCGTAGTACAGCGGCACGACCGCCGCCTCGTACGGCAGCGCGAGACCCAGCAGGAGGAACCCGAAGAGGACCTTGCGGCCTCGGAACTCCATCAGGGCGAAGGCGTAGCCGGCCAGGGAGGCGCAGACGAGCGCGAGGGGAACCACTCCGAGGGCGACGACGGCGCTGTTGCGCAGGAGCTGGCCGAAGCCGGCGTCCGACCAGGCGCGGGAGAAGCTGTCGAAGGAGGGGCGGTCCGGCCAGCTGAGACCGTCGACGATGGCCCCCGGAGGATGGAGGGCGGCCAGGACGATGCCCGCGAACGGGACGATCACGGCGAGGCTGAAGGCCGTCATCACGACGCGGCCGGTGAGGCCTTCGAAGCGTCTGGTCATGACTTCTCCCGGGTGATGCGGCCGATCGCCAGGACGACCAGGGCGATCAGGGCACTGAGGACCACGGCGAGCGCACAGGCGGCGCCGACTTCTCCGTTGGTGAAGGCGAGCCGGTAGATGAGGACGCCGGGGACCGTCGTCGAGTCGCCGGGTCCGCCGCCGGTGGTGACGTAGACGACGTCGAAACTGGCCAGCGCGGCGATGACGGTGATCGTGAGGGCCACACCGATCTCGGCGCGCAGACCGGGAAGGGTGACGGCGAAGAACTCGCGCACCGGCCCCGCCCCGTCGATGCGCGCCGCCTCGTACAAGCTGGTGTCGATCTTCTGGATCCCGGCCTGGAAGACGATGAGGCACAGGCCGAGCATGACCCAGGTGCCGACGAGGCCGACGGCGACGTAGGCCCAGGTGAAGTCACCGAGCCAGGCGCGGGTCAGCGAACCGAGGCCGATCGCCTCCAGCCCCTGGTTGACGATGCCGTCGGTCGAGTACATCCATTTCCAGGTGACGCCGACGGCGACGAGCGGCACGACCTGGGGAAGGAAGAGGATCGTGCGGCTGACGGGGTACCGCCGGCCGCCCCGCCCGCCGATGACGGCGGCCAGCACGAGTCCGAAGGCGATCGGCAGCAGGGAGTAGAAGCCGATGAACCCGAGGGCGTGCGCGAGTGACGAGCGCAGGGCCGGATCGGAGAGGACCTCGGCGTAGTTCGACAGGCCGGCCCAGGTGCCGGGCGTCACGCCGTCCCACCGGAACAACGAGAGCCACATCGTGTGCAGCCAGGGCAGTGCGACGAACGCGGTGTAGAGCGTGAGCGCGGGTGCGAGGTACAGATAGGCCCCGCGGCGGCCGCGGGGGCGCCGCGGGCCGGAGCGCAGGGTGCGCGCCGTGCCCGCTCCACGGTCGGCCGGCTTCTCGCGCCGGACATCCCGGTCCCGGGAAGGACCTTGCCTCTCGGCCACGGGGTGCAGGGGGGTGCTGGTCACCGGTGGCCCTTGGTCCAGTCGTCCTGCAGGGCGTCGAGGTACGCCTCGGGCGTGATCCTGCCGCCGATGAGCTGCTGGCTCCGGGAGGTGAGCGTGTCGTTCATGGTGGCGTCGGTGTTCGCGAAGAAGTTCACCAGGCCGTCGTCCTCGTTGACCCGTCCCCACGCCCGGACGATGTCGCTCCTGACCGATCCCGCGGGGGTCTTCACCTTGTCGGCGTGCGCGACGGGCAGGAAGCCGGTGGCGAACTGGATCCGTGCCGCCTCGGGGGTGTTCATGAAGTCGAGGAAGGCGGCGGCCAGGTCGGGGTTCTTCGCCTTGGCGGGGATGGCGTAGGCGAGGGAGGTTCCGATCGCGGTGGCCTTGTCGTCGGTTCCGGGGAAGGGGAGGAAGCCGACCTTGTCGCCCATGGCCTCGTCGATGGCCTTGGCGTCCCAGTTGCCGTCGAACAGGAACAGCCCCTCGCCCTTGGTGAACCTGGAGACCGCACCAGGGAGGTCCGTGCCGTTCGCGCCGGCCGGGAAGTATCCCTTCCCGGACCAGTCCGCGAGCGTCTTGGAGGCATCGGCGCCGCCCGGCGTCTTGATCGTCGATCCGGGCTTGCCGTGGACCCAGTCACTCGTCCTGGCCGCGCCGTCGACGGAATCGACGATCGACTGGACGATGAAGGAGGAGTGGCCGCCGAGGTTGCCCAGTTGGACGGGGAGGGTGCCGGCCGCCTTCGCCTTGGCCAGGGCGGCGTCGAACGCGGCGCGGCTGGTGGGGACGGAGATGCCGAGCTCGGAGGCGAGCTCCTTGTTGTAGTACACGCCGACGATCGAGAACCCGGCCGGCGCGGCCCACAGATGCCCGGTGCCGAGCCGCTTGCCGTCGTCGGCGGCACGCCACTGGTTCAGCTGGCCGGCGGGGTAGGTGTCGTTCCACCCGTAGGCCTTCGCGTACGGGTCGAGGTCGCGGACGAGACCGGCCTTCACCGTCGTGCCCAGCTTGTTCAGCAGCGCCAGGTCGGGGGCGGTGTCGGACGAGAGCTTCAGGTTGAGGCTCTTGTCGTAGTCGTCCGGGCCGGTGTACTGGAAGTCCACGGTGATGTTCGGGTGCTTGACGTGGAACGCCTCGGCCAGGGCCTTGGTGGTGCCGGCGTTCTCCGAGCTCACGATGGTCAGCGTCGCCTTGCCCTCGGGAAGGGCGGTGGAGACGGGGCCGGAGGGCTGTGACGCGGGCGCGCCGCCGCCCGGGGTCAGGCCGCCGCAGGCGGTGAGGCCGCCCATGGCGGCGACCAGAAGCGCGGACGTCGCTGCGACGCGCGGGGAGGTTCTCGTGGACATCGGGGGCTCCTCAGAGCAGGCGGTCCGCCTGCGGGCCGGGACGAGAGTCGACATCCGTGGACGGGACTTACGTCGAGGTCTTTCTAAACTGTGGGGATGCTAGATCCGGCTTGGAATAAAGGTCAATAGGCTTATGTCGAGCCGTTACGTAACTACGTAGCGTAAGATGAGGGGGAGTCGCAGAGGGCGGCGAAATCGGGGAGGCGAGGTCTTGTGAACGGCACCGGTCTCACGGGGGGCGATCCCACCCTGTTGCGGCGGCTGAACGTCGAAGCCGTCCTGCGGGTGCTGCGCAACGCGGAGCCCATGACTCTCACGCAGATCGGTCGGATGGCCGCACTGTCCAGGCAGACGGTCGACGTGGTCATCGCCGAGCTCGACGACGCCGGCTGGATCGAGGAGGTCGCACCGGAGCGGAGTGTCGGCCGGCCTGCCCGCCGCTATCGCTTCCGCGCGGAGGCGGGGCACGTCCTCGGTGTCGATGTCGGCGTCACCAGCGTGCGCATGTCGCTGTCCGACCTCGACGGGACGGAGCACGCCTCCCGGCGGGTCGAACTCCCTCCGGGTCTCGGTGGACCCGGACGCCTGGACCGGATCCGTGACGCGGCCACCGGGTTCCTCGCCGACCAGGACCGTATTCGGTTGCGCGGCGTCTGTCTCGGTGTGCCCGCGATCGTCGACGCCCATGGAGCGGTCCGGCTGTCCACGCCGATCCCGGAATGGAACGGTGTGGACGTGGCCGGTGCGGCCTCCACGTGGTTCGACTGCCCCGCCTACGTCGAGAACGACGCCAACCTCGCCGCCCTCGCCGAGCACTGGCGCGGCGCCGCCCGGTATGCGGAGGACTTCATCCAGCTGATCGCGGGCAAGCGGTCGGGCGCCGGGATGATGCTGGGCGGCCGGCTGCATCGCGGACGGGGCGGGGCCGCGGGCGAGATCGGCGCGCTGGCCGTGCTGGGCTGGGAGGGTGACGCGATGAACGAGGTCCGCAGCGCCCCGGACGCGGCGCGGCTCTTCAGCGACGCGCAGGCCGGAGATCCCGACGCCGTCGCCCGTGTGGACCGCTTCGCCCGCATCCTCGCGCAGGGCATCGCGGCGATGGTCCTCACGGTGAACCCCGATCTCGTGGTGATCGGAGGCGGTCTCTCCCGGGCGGGGGAGGCGCTGGCGCGGCCGGTGCGGGACCATGTGGAGCAGCTCTGCCTCGACCCTCCGCAGGTCGCGACCTCGACGCTCGGCACGGAGGCGGTGGCCCTCGGCGCCGTACGGCTGGCTCTGGAGCATCTGAACCTCCAGCTCTTCGGCTCCCACGGCGTTCCCGGCGCGGGGGCCGTGCCCGCGGGAACCGGAGGGCGGGTCGGGCGGCGGCTGAACCGTGGGGCGTTCGAGCCTCCGGCGGCCGGGAACGGCGATCGTTGAACACGGCCGGGTCGTCACGACGCGGTCACCACTCCGGCGCTGTCACGGCCCTGCGGAGAACCGAAAGGGTACGAGCGCGGTCCCGCCACTGAGCCGGGACGGGCGCGAGCGGGCCCGGCCGCGCGCCGGGCCGCGGCACGTCGAGGGCGCGAGGGCCCGGAGTCTCGATGCTCCGGGTGACACGGCGGGCCTCCCTGTCGTCGACGGTCCCCAGGAGGCCGAATCGCCGGCCGCGGTCCCGTAGTGCGTCCGGGTGGCCGGCCAATCCCCACGGGTCTGCGGGGAAGCGGCGCAGGTAGGTCGCGTACCGCGGTCGCCGTGGCGAGTGGAGGATCTCCACGGGGAGGATCCTGACCCGGACGGACGCCCCGACCGGCGGAGCGAACGAATGACGTCGAGGTATGACGTCACCGCATGGTCGAGCTGAGTGGTCGGCTCCGTAAAACCTTCAGGGGCTGATCATGCTGCCGGGCCGATGGCGGATTCTCGGCGTCGGCCGGTGGTTGCGTGTCGGTCGAGCCGGACCGGCAGATCATCCAGGCCGCCGCCGGCGAACCGGCCCCGCCAGGTGCGCGCGGTGTCCACGCGCGCTCCCGCCTCGACAGCGATCCGCGCGTTGGGTCCGCCCCCGGTCGCCAGGAGCACGGTCTGTGACCGGGCCCTGGCCTGGTACGGAGTCTTGTGGCCGTAGGCCGCCTTCTTCGACCGTTGTCGCTCGGCGGCCGTCAGGGCCGTGGGGCGGGCGGCGCGAACCGGCAAGGCGGACAGGCCGCTCAGCAGAAGTGGATCACGACACCGGAGGCTCGTTCATGCTGCTTCGTGCTGGAGGGAGTCCAGGGCGGCGAGTTCTTCCTCCGACAGGCGCAGGGAGCCGGCGGCCACGTTCTGGGCGAGGTGGCCGAGGTCACCGGTGCCGGGAATGGCCAGAACGTGGGGGCCCTGGCGGAGTGTCCGCGCCAGCCGGATCTGGGCCGCGCTCACGCCGCGGGCGCGGGCGATGGCGCGCACCTCCGGGCTGTGGTCGGTGGTCGCGCCGACGGTGCGTCCGGTGCCGGCGATCGAGTAGAACGGCACGAACGCGACGCTTTGTTTACCGCAGACGCGCAGGAACTCCCTCTGCTCGGACGATGCGCCGATGCCGTACATGTTCTGGACGCAGACCACCGGCGCGATGCTCTGAGCCTCGACGAGGTGGTGGGGACGGACGTTGGACAGGCCCAGGTGACGGATGAGTCCGGCCTCGCGCAGTTCGGTGAGTGCGCCGAAGCGTTCGGCGAGGGAATCGGTGCCGACGACGCGCAGGTTCACCACGTCGAGGTGGTCGCGGCCGAGCTGGCGCAGGTTCTCCTCGACCTGGCCGCGCAGTTGCTCGGGGGTGGCGTGCGGCAGCCACTGGCCCGAGGGGTCGCGGCCCGGTCCGACCTTGGTGGTGATGACGAGGTCGTCCCCGTAGGGGGCCAAGGCGCGGTTGATCAGTTCGTTGGCCGAGCGCAGCGGCGAGAAGGAGAACGCGGCGGTGTCGATGTGGTTCACGCCGAGCTCGACCGCGCGGCGCAGCACGCTGATCGCCTGGTCGCGGTCGCGTGGGACGGCGTCGGCGGCGAATGCCTCACCGTGCTGCGGCAGGCGCATCGCGCCGAAACCGATCCGGTTGACGGTGCGGTCGCCGAGTTTCCAGGTGCCTGATGCCGCTGCGGTGATCGTCTGTGAGGTCATGGCGGGATGATCTCCGCGCGGTAGGCTGGCCCGCCATTGATTCACATATGCCTGAATCCGTTGAGGAGTGGTTGTCCTGGCAGAGCTGGCGTTCTCGACGAGCGATCTGGCGCAGGTGCGGTTCGCCGTCTCACCGATGTGGGAGGTCGCGCCCAGCTTCCGGCTGCTGAGGTCCGGCACTGCGCATCCGGTCCACCGGTCCTGGGCCGACCAGGTACGCCCGCGCATGGTGACCGCCGGGCTGGACCGGGGATGGCTCTGCGAGCTGATCCCGCCCACCGGCGGTTACGTTCCCGACTTCCTCAACCCGGCCCCCGCCGGACCGGCCCCCACCCTGGCGGCAGAGCGGGACGCGATCCGGGCCTCGCCCGCCGACCGGGTACGCCAGGACCTCGACCACCTGGCCCGCCACCAGGGCAACCTCGGCCCCCGGCTACGAGCCCTGCGCAACGACCCACAGGGCCTCCTGGCCAAGGTCGCAGAAGAGCTCGAAACGTACTGGGAGCTGGCACTCGCCCCCTACTGGGCACGAATCCGGGCGGTCCTGGACGCAGACGTCCTCTACCGGGCCCGCATGGCCGCCGAGCACGGCACCGGCCACCTCCTCCACGACCTGCACACGTCGCTGAGCTGGGACGGCAACGCGCTGCGGATGGCCCGCCGAAAGCAGCCGCTGACCCGCACGACGGCAGGAACAGGACTGCTGCTGATCCCCTCGGCCTTCACCGGACCGGGACTGCGCACCCGAACGACGCTGCCGGACCCACCTCAACTCGCCTATCCGGCACGCGGCATCGGCGCACTGTGGAAGCCGCGCTCCGCAACCCGGACCGACACCCTCTCCGCCGTACTGGGCCGCTCGCGGACCCTGCTGCTGACGGAGCTGGAGATTCCGGACTCCACCACACGGCTGGCCCGCCGCACCGGACTCTCCCCCGCAGGGGTGTCCCAATACCTCACCGCGCTACGCGACGCGGGCCTGGTCAGTGCCCACCGAGCCGGCCGCTCCGTTCTCTACGCCCGCACCGCCGCAGCCGAAGCCCTCCTCCAAGCCGCCTCCGCCTGACCTCACGTCAACCCCCCGAAGGATTTACGGAGCCGACCACCAAGTTGCGTCGTCATGCCCAGCAGCGATTTCCAGCCGCGCGTTACGTAATCCTCTTATGTAACGACCGGGGGCGTTGCCTCGGGTCCTCGGCGGCCGTGGAGCTCGGCGCTGCGGTGCTGGACCGTCGGATGACAGACCAGTCCTCACGGTGAGGGGCCCGGACTCATGAGTGCCGGCCCCAAACCCCCTCCGCAATGCGACACATATGAAA
Organism: Streptomyces sp. NPDC058664; assembly: GCF_042716635.1. Lineage (NCBI taxonomy): Bacteria > Bacillati > Actinomycetota > Actinomycetes > Kitasatosporales > Streptomycetaceae > Streptomyces > Streptomyces sp. NPDC058664. The sequence continues at coordinate 135,660 of NZ_JBHXRW010000009.1, forward strand.
CACCCCGGTGGGGGGTAGTGGGTGTGCAGCATTAGGCGGTACTA
>NZ_JBHXRW010000009.1:135713-184039 GCF_042716635.1 Streptomyces sp. NPDC058664
GGCGGGGGGGGGGTGGGGTGGGGGGGGTGGTGGGGTGGCTCTTCGTTTACCCACCTCTCCCCGGGGGCGGGGGGCCCCTTCAGATCCCCCCCCCCCCCCCCCCCGCGTCCGCATGGCGACTCAGATGAAACCGCCGGGTCGGTGGTAGTGCGTGTCCAGCTTTCGGCGGTACTCGAGGTCGCCGAGGTGTGTCTCCCGGTGGAACTCGGGTGATTCCTTCACCTGGTCCTTGGAGCAGTCGACGTAGATCTTCTGTTCCTGCGGGTCGATGCGGGAGACGAGGCCGGCGGGGAGGAGCACCTCCTTGCCGAAGATCCACACCCCCGTGTCGACCACCAGGTAGGCGTCCCCGACCTCGTCGGAGTGCTTGTCGACCTTGCCGATGCTGCCGTCGGTCGCCTCGACCTTGTAGCCGGTCAGGACCGTGCCGGCCAGATGGCCCGAGGTCGAACCGTAGCTCCACGCATGCTCAGTCACGCGAACAACAACTCCTCCGGTCGGTGGAGGACGACGAGATGGTGTCTGTCGTCCTTCCCTTCTCCGTGTCGGTACGGGCGGACCTCGTGTCCCGCCCACGGTCCGCCTGCCCCGCCCTCATGCTCTCATTCGTGCCACTTGGCCCTGTTTTTCCTCTTCCTTGGTTTTCCCTGCTTCCCCGGTCTTTCCGGAGCCCGTCACGCTGCCCAGCCAGCCGAGGGCGAAGCCGACGGGAACGGAGAAGGGGACGACCGACTGGAGCGGCAGCCAGGCGAAGTCGTGGCCGGGGAGGAGGGAGGAGGGCAGGCCCGAGACCACGGGGGTGAAGGCCTGCAGCACGAGGACGCAGCCGGCGCCGCCCGCGAGCGTCCACAGCAGTCCCCGTTCCGTGAAACGGCTCCAGAAGAGGGTGTAGACCAGGGCCGGCAGAAGGCTGGAGGCCGCGAGGGCGAGGGCCACCCAGCTGAACATCTGGATGTTCCAGTCGAGGGCCGCGTAGGTGAGCGCCATGCCGGCCGCGCTCACGGCGACGGCGCCCCAACGGGCGGTACTGATCTCCACCCCCTTGTCCAGGACGTCCGTACGGCGCAGCACCTGCCGGTAGAGGTCGTGGCCGACCGCCGCCGAGGCCGTCAGGGTGATGCCCGCGATCACCGCGAGGGACGTGGCGAAGACGGCGGTGGCGACGAGGACGAAGAGCACGGCGCCCGCCGCCGTGCCGGGGCCGCCGGCGAGGACCCCGGTGGTGAGCATCAGGGCGCCGGTGCCGCCCGGGCTGACCGCGGCCAGCTTCGCTCCGCCGACGGTCGCCGCGGTGCCGAGGCCGATCACCACGGTGAACACGATGACCGTCGTGACGACGAGCAGCGCGCCACGGACCGAGCGGCGTGCCGCCGCGGGGCCGGGGGTGGCGTGCAGGCGCATCAGGACGTGCGGCATGACGGCCGCGCCGAGCACGATGCTGAGCTGGAGCCCGACGAAGTCGAAGGTCCAGCTGGCGCTGGGGTTGGAGCGCTGGAGCAGCCCGGGACGCAGATACGCGGAACCGGCGCCGTTGTGGTCGCGCGCCGCGTCGAGCAGGGCGGCGGGACTCCAGCCGAAACGGGCGAGGAGCGCACCGGCGACCAGGGTCAGCGCGACGAGGACGACGACCGACTTCGCGCTCTGCAGGGCGGTCGCGCCGCGCATCCCGCCGACCGCGGTCGCGCAGGTGATGAGCACGCCGGTCATCACGGCGATCGTCCGCTGCGCCCCCACCGTCTCCAGGCCGAGGAGCTGGGCGGTCACGAGCGCCACGGCCGAGAGCTGGACGACGAGGTAGAGCAGGCACACGAGCAGGGTGACGACCGCCGCCGTGATCCGGACCGCCGTGCCCGGCGCCCGGTCCGCGAAGACGTCGGCGAGCGTGAAGCGTCCGCGCGCCCGCAGCCGCCCGGCGAGGAAGTGGAGCACGGCCAGGGCGGCCAGGGTGCTGCCCGCGACGAACAGCCCGTCGAAACCCATCAGGGCGACGGTCCCCGCCGTCCCCACCACGGTCGCCGACGAGACGTAGTCCCCGGCGAGCGCGAGGCTGTTGCGCACGGGTTTGTCGCGGCGGCGACCGATGTAGAAGTTCTCGGCCTCCTCGCGTTGCGGCCCCAGGAGCAGGCAGGCGAACAGGGCGGCGACGACGACGAGGAGGAAGCCGATGAGGACCGCGGCCCGGGTGTCACCCGTGGACATGGACGGTTCGGCGGCGAGGAGGCTGTGGACGGGCATGGTTCTCCGGAGCGCGTGGGACGGGAACGGGGGCCCACGACAACACGGTGCGGGCCGCCGCGGCAGAGGCACGCCCGCAGACGGGTCACGGGCACACCGGCACGGCCCGGGTCTGTGCGTACGTCCAACACCCGGCGGTGCCAGGGACGTTACGCAGGGGGCGTCGTGCGCCGGCGCCGACGGCCGCGCCGACGTCCGTGAGAGGCGGGGACTCGGGGACGAGCGCCGCGAACAGGTCCTGCGCGGACCGCACGACGTGGCTGTTGCCGACGGGCACCCCCCGGTTCACCGACCTGCTCATGTACCGCCTCGACGTCAACGTCCGCTCCTCCCTGGTCCTCGTCCTGATCACGGCGGTCGACCGTCTGTCGGCAGCCGTCCGGCGCCGGCTGCCGTGACCCACGCGCCGTTCGCCGGTCCGGGGCCTGGTCTGCGACGATCGAGGGATGTCACGAACGTTCGAGGATCTGGTCACCGAGGCGGAGTCGGTCCCGGTGGAGGGCTGGGACTTCTCCTGGCTGCGGGGACGGGCCGACGAGCAGCGCCCGCCGTGGGGCTACCAGCGCACGATGGGCGAACGGATGGCACGCGCCTCGGCCGCGCTGGACATCCAGACCGGCGGCGGGGAGGTGCTCGCCGGGGTGCCGAAGCTGCCGCCGCTCGCGGCGGCCACCGAGTCCTGGCCCCCGAACGTCGCCAAGGCCACCCGCCTGCTGCACCCCCTGGGCGTGGTCGTCGTCGCGGACGAGGACGAGCCGCCGCTGCCGTTCGCCGAGGGGGCGTTCGACCTCGTGGTCAGCCGGCACCCGGTGACCGTCTGGTGGGAGGAGATCGCACGGGTGCTCCGGCCGGGAGGCACGTACCTCTCCCAGCAGGTCGGCCCGGCCAGCGTCTTCGAACTGGTCGAGTACTTCCTCGGCCCCCAGCCGGAGGAGGTGCGCCGCAGGCGCCACCCCGACGACGCCCGCCGGGCGGCCGAGGCGGCCGGCCTGGAGGTCGTGGACCTGCGCTCCGCTTCCCTGCGCACCGAGTTCCTCGACGTCGGCGCGGTGATCTACTTCCTGCGGAAGGTGATCTGGATGGTCCCCGGCTTCACCGTGGACCGGTACCGCGACCGGCTGCGCGAACTGCACGAGCGGATCGCGGACGAGGGCCCGTTCGTCGCGCACACCACCCGGTTCCTCATCGAGGCCCGCAAGCCGTCCTGACCCGCCCAGCCGGAACGGGCGAGAACATGGGGGGCCGTTCCCCATGTCGCCGGGACACCTTCCGTACCAGGATCGGGGGTGCGCCGAGCGGTGGACCGGGTGGTGGAGGAGGGACGATGGCGACGGAGACGGGACAGGGGCGGGCCGGGACCTCGCTGTCGGCGCTCGCACGCTGGTGGGAGGCCGGGCAGCTCTCCGGCGAAGCCGACGGGGGCGGGAACGGCGACGGCGACGGGGGCGGAGGCCGTCCGGACTGGGCCGCGTTCGCCGAGGAGGCGACAGCCGCCGCACCGGCCCGGGCCGTGGCGCCCGCGGCGGAGTATCCGGGGCTCAGCGGTTTCGAGTGGGTACTGCGGCCGTTCACCGCCCGCGCCGGGGAACGGCTGGACCGGGGCGTGTCGGGACGGGCCCGGGAACTCGTCGACATGACCGCCGTACGGAGCGACCTGGAGCGGCAGCTCAGCGGCAGGCTCGCACGGGCGGCTGCGCGGACGCTGGTCCTCGAACTGCACGAGGCCCGGACCGCCGGCCGCCTCGAAGGAGAGGACGCACGGGCCCGTTTCCGGGACTTCCTGGGACGTACGGCGTCCCGGCGCGGCCTCACGGCCCTGCTGGCCGGACGGCCGGTGCTCGCCCGCATCCTGGGGCGTACGGCGCTCGACACGGCGGACGCGGTCGGCGAGGCCCTCGAGCGCCTCGCCGACGACCACGCCCGGCTGACCGCCGGTCTCCTGGAGACCCCGGGCGGGGGACCGGGACCGCTCGTGGGCGTCGAGACCGGCGCCGGGGACGGGCACCGGGGCGGCCGGAGCGTCATGCTGCTGCGCTTCGCCGACGGAACCCGCCTGGTGTACAAGCCCCGTCCGCTCGCCGCGCACCGCCACTTCAACGACCTCGTCACCTGGTTCAACGGACTCCCCGGCACCGCGGACCTGCGCACCCTGCGACTGCTCGACCGGGGCGCCTACGGATGGGTGGAGTTCGTCGCCGCCCGCCCCTGCGACACCGTCGCGGAGGTCGGGACGTTCTACCGCCGCCAGGGCGCGCTCCTCGCCCTGCTGCACCTGCTCGACGGGACCGACCTCCACCACGAGAACCTGATCGCCGCCGGCGCCCACCCGGTCCTCGTCGACGTGGAGACCCTCTTCCACCCGCCGCTGCCGGGCGCCGCCGCCACCGACGACCCCGCCGCCCGCGCCCTCCACGACTCCGTGTACCGGGTCGGGCTGCTGCCCCAGCTCCTGGTGGGCGACCACACCGCCCTCGACGTGTCCGCCGTCGGCGGCGGACACGAGGCGGTGTCACCAGTGGCCCGGGCGGACTGGGCCGACGCCGGCACCGACCGCATGCGCCTGGTGCGCAGGGCGGGAACGTTCGGCGAGTCGGCCAACCGGCCGCGCCTCGCGGGCGGCGAACCCGTCGAACCCGGCGCCCACATCGAGGCGCTCTGCGCCGGGTTCCGCACCGCGTACACGGCGCTCAGCACGGCCAGGGACCAACTCCTCGACGACACCGGGCCGCTGACGGCGTTCGCCGAGGACGAGGTACGGGTGGTGGTGCGCCCCACCTGGATGTACGGCACGCTCCTCGACGAGTCGACCCACCCCGACCTGCTGAAGGACGCCGACGCACGGCAACGGGTCCTGGAGAGCCTGCGGACCGACGCGTTCGGCACGGTGCTCACCCCCGGTCTCGTCGCCGAGGAGATCGCCCAACTCTGGTGCGAAGACGTCCCGTTGTTCACCGCCAGGCCGGGCGGCGACCGTCTGTGGGGCGCGCCGGAGCGGCCACCGGCCGGCCGCACGGAGCTGCCGGGGGCCACCCGCGTCGCCGTGAAGATCGCGGCCCTCGACACGGTCGACCGGCAGGACCAGGAATGGATCGTGCGCGCGGCGATGGCGACGACCTCCCGCACGCCCGCGCACCGGCCCGCCGAGGGTCGGCGCACCCGTACGGCGGACCGCGCCCCGGAACCGGAACGGCTGCTCTCGGCGGCCCGGTCCGTCGGGGACCGGCTGGTCTCCCTCGCGTACCGCGAAGGCGCACGCGGCAACTGGATCGGCCTGGAACTCCTGGACGACCGCTACTGGCGCATCGGCCCGATGCCGGCCGACCTGGCCGGCGGCTACACGGGACCGGCGCTCTACCTCGCCCAACTGGCCGCGCTCACCGGAGCCGCGCACTACGCGGAGGCGGCCAGAACCGCCCTGGCGCCGGTGCCCCGACTGCTCGACGCGCTGCGCTCCCGGCCCGGGGACCTCGGTGCGGTGGGCTCGGGCGCCTTCTCCGGACTCGGCGGCATCGCGTACGCGCTCGCCGGGACGGCACGGCTGCTCGACGACCTGGAGGTCGGCTCATGGGCGTCCGCCGTACTGCGGCTGGCAGGGGAGGCGGCACGGTCCGAGCGGGAGTACGGGGTGGGCACGGGCGCCGCCGGCGGACTCGCCGCCCTCCTCGCGGCCCACGGGGCGGACGCTTCCACTTCTGCTTCCGCTTCCGCTTCCCGTGATGAGGCGCGGGAGACCTGGGGAGCCGCCCGGGCCTGTGCGGACCGGCTCGTCACCGCCGATCCGACGGCCGCCGGACGGGGGTTCACGACGGGGGCCGCCGGGATCGGATGGGCCCTGCTGCGGTTCGCGGAGGCGTCCGAGGCCGTCGCCGGGCCAGGGGGAGGCCCCGCCGGTGCCGGGACCGCCGACCGGTACAGGACCGCGGGTCTGGCCGCGCTGCGGGCGGCCGTCGACGGGGAGCCGGCCCGCGACCGGGCAGCGGGCAAGGGGCCGGAGAGGGGCCGAGGGCCGTACGGGGACCAGGGACCGGACGAGGGCCGGGGACCGGACGGGGGTCGCGGGGGAGTCCCCGTCCGGGCGGCGGTCGACGGCCATGGGAGCGGCGCCCGGGACTCGGCCTGGTGCCGGGGCCGCGCCGGGATCGCGCTCGCGGTGCTCGACGCGCCGGGCGCCCTGGACGACCCTTACCTGGCGGCCTGGGCCCGCGGGGCCGTCGAGGAGCTGGGCCGGGGCCGGCCGGCTCCCGACGACAGCCTGTGCCACGGCGAGGCCGGACTGTGCGAACTCCTGGGCCACACCGCGCTCGCGGAGGCGCGCCCGCACTGGATCCGGCGGGCCGGAGCGCTCCTCGCGTCCGTCGAGGAGACCGGTGCGCGGAGCGGCGCCCCGGGCGGGGTTCCGCACCCGGGCCTGCTGACCGGGCTCGCGGGAATCGGCCACGGTCTCCTGCGGGCGGGGTTCCCCGAGCGCGTACCGTCCCTGCTGCTCCTGCGGACGCCCGGCCCGGGACCCGACCTGTAGCGCCGCGACCGGCGGCGGTACGACCCCACGGAACACACCGACACACCGACCGCACCACCCGTCACACCGCACCACCCGTCACACCGCACCACCCGGCACAGCGCACCACCGCACCACTCGGCACGACCACCACTCCTGCGGACACCAAGGACGAGTGAGGACCCATGCAGATCAGTGACTCGGTGAGGTACGTCGACGGCGGCGCCGGCGCGGAGACCGCGGCCCAGGACCACCCGGTGGGCGAGGTGACGTTCGGGGCGAGCGGGGCCCTCGGACTGCGCAGCAGGCTGCTCGGAACGGCCGGCCTCGACGCCGCCGCCTCCCTGGACATGCCGTACACCACCGGCACCGTCCCGCTGTCCTAGGAGAGGGCGCGCACGACTCGACGAAGTGGCGTGGATGTCGTCTTGACGCGGTGAACGGGGGCCGGGGCGATCCCCGGCCCCCTGCCGTGAGCGAAAAGGACCAAGTAACCTGCGCCCATGCGAGCGACGTCGTCGGTCATCGTGGGGCGGGAAGCCGAGATCGGACTGCTTGACGATGCCCTCGCGGGCGTCGGAAGGGGCGCCGGCCGGGCGGTGTTCCTCGTCGGCGAGGCGGGGATCGGCAAGTCCCGGCTGGCCGGCGAGTGCGCCCTCCGCGCGTACGACCGGGACATGCCGGTGCTGCGTGGCCGCGCCACGTCCACCGGGCTCGTCGTGCCGTTCCGGCCGTTGATCGAGGCGCTGTCCTCACGGTTCCGGGCGGCCGGCGCCCCGGACGACCCCGAACTCGTCCCCTACCGGCCCGCGCTGGCCGGCCTCGTGCCGGAGTGGCGGGCCGGCGCGGTGGCGCCCGGATACGCGATCTCGCTGGTCGAGATGGCGGAGGCGCTGCTCAGACTGCTCGCTGTGCTCGGCCGCGAGCGGGGATGCGTGATCCTCCTCGAGGACCTGCACGACTCCGACACCGAGACCGTCGCGGTCGTCGAGTACGTCGTCGACAACGTGGCGGACCTGCCCGTCCTCCTTGTGGGCACGCTCCGGCCCGACCCCGGCCCGGCGCTCGACCTCGCGCTCGCCGCGGAGCTCCGCAACACCGCCTCGCTGAGGGAGCTGGGACCGCTCGGCGCCGACGCCGTACGGGACATGGTGGACGCGTGCCTCGACGCCGGACCGGGTGAGGTGCCGACGGCCGCGCACCGGCACCTCGCGCAGCGGGCCGGCGGAAACCCTTACCTGGTCGAAGTACTTCTGGCCGACCTGCTCGACACGGGCCGGCTGAGCAGGGCGGACGGCGGGTGGCAGCTCGTCGGCCAGGGCGAGGCGCCGGTGCCGACGGGCGCGGTCCGCAGCTGGGCGCGCCGTCTCGACCGGCTCGACGAGCCGGTACGGGAGCTGCTGCTCATCGCGGCGACACTGGGCGGCCGGTTCTCCGTCGGAGCGCTCAGGGCGGTGACCGGGCTCGACGACCGGGCCCTGTTCGCGCACCTCAGGTCGGCCTCCGAGGCGGGGATCATCGCCCCGGACGGGGCCGCCCACGATGACTACACCTTCCGCCACGTCCTCACGGCGGACGCGCTGCGGGCCTCGCTGCCGCCCGCCGAGCAGGCCGCGCTGGCCAGACGGGCGGCCTGCGCCATCGAGGGGTCCGCCGGCGTGCTGTCGGGCGAGGAGCGCCAGTTGGTGGCGACCCTGTGGCTGGCGGCGGGTGACAGGGCGACGGCCTCCCGGCAGTTCGCCGAAGTCGGACGGCGGATGCTGGACGCCGGAGCGTCGGGCTCGGCCGCCGTGCTGCTCGAACGCGCCCGGGGACTCGCGGCCGACGAGGAGCGCGACGCGGTCACGGTCCGGCTGGCGATCGCCCAGGCCGAATCGGGGCGGCTCGACACGGCCGCCGCGCTGCTCGACGACCTGCCGCCGGTGCCCGCCGGGTCGCGCGCGGCGGAGGAGCGCGCCCAGGCGCACACGCAGGTCGCGTGGGTCGCGACCATGGCGGAGCGGCAGGAGGAGGCGCGCCGCCGCATCCGGGCGGCCCGCGCCCTCTTCGGTGGCGCGCCGAGTCCCGAGCAGGAGGCGGCGCTCGTGGTGGTCGAGGGCCATCTCGCGCTGCTGCCGGGCCGGGACGGCCGCGAGCCGCTCAGGGAGGCGGAACGTTCCGCCAGGCGCGCCGCGCTCACCGCGGAACAAGGAGACAGACCCGTGGTGGCCTGCCGTGCGTGGCAGCTCCTCGCCCTGCTGTCCCGGGAGCACGGCTTCGACGAGGCGGACGCCTGCCTGGTGCGGATGCTGGAGGTCGCCGAGAAGCACCGGCTGGCGGTGTGCCGGGCCGAGGCACTGGTGCGGCTCGGCACCAACGCGTTCATGCGCACCGGGGAGGCGACCCAGCTGGAGACCGCCCGTACGGCGGCTCACGAACTCGGTTCGCTGGCCCTGCTGCAGACCGTCGACGGGCTGCTCGCCATGCAGAGCGTGCTGACCGGGCGCTGGGACCGGGCCACGGAGATCGTCGAGCGGTCCGTGGAGGCGAGCGCCCGCCTCCAGAACCTGTCGGCACACCGCTATCTGCTGCTCGTCGACGCCATGCTCGCCGCCCACCGGGGGCGGGGCCGCGACCAGGAACGGGCCCTGGCCCGGTTCCGCCGCGCGGGCGGCGAGGAGTCGATGCTCGTCCCCCTGCAACGCGGGCTGTGCCAGGCCGTCGGCGCGCTGATGGCGGAGGACGGGGAACGAGCGAGGGCCGAACTCGACGCGGCGGCGGCCTGGGAACGGGAGCACCCGAGCTTCTTCTACCTCAGCGGCCGGTACGGGCTCCGCCCCCTGCTGCGGATCCTCGACGGCGACGGCGACGGTGACCGCGACGGCGGGGACAGGGGCCGGAAGGAGTACCGGGAGGCGCTGGCCTCGCCCGGCGGACAGCTGGCCTGGAACCGGATGTTCCTCGGCATGGCGGAGGCGGTGCTGCGCGGCAGGAACGGCGACCCGGACGGCGCGCGGCGCGCCGTGGAGGAGGCCGGCCGCGCGGCGGCGGTGTTCCCGCAGGCGTGGCATCTCGCCCTGCGGCTGACCGCAGAGGCGGCGCTCACCGACTCCTGGGGCGAGCCGGTCGCGTGGCTGCGGACCGCGGAGGAGTACTTCCACGAGGCGGGCGTACCAGCGGTGGCGGGGGCCTGCCGGGCCGTCCTGCGGCAGGCCGGCGTCAGCGTTCCGCAGCGCCGGGGCGGCCGGGAGCGGATCCCCGCGGAGCTGCGCACGGTGGGCGTCACGCCGCGCGAGTACGAGGTGTTCGCCCTGCTCGGGGAGCGGCCGGGCAACCAGCAGATCGCGCGGCGCCTGTGCATCTCCCCCCGGACGGTGGAGAAGCACATGGCGAGCCTGATGGCCAAGACGGGCTGCGCGGACCGCTCGGCGCTGTGCGCGCTGTCGGCGGAACGGGCGGAGGAGGAGAGACTGCCCGGCTCCACGCCGCAGGCGCGGCCGCCGGCCGCCTGACCGTCACGGACGAGAAGAGCCGCCCCGTCGGGCAGGGGGCGGGGCGGGGCGGGTGGGCGGTTTCGGCGGTCGCGACGCGGTCGTGCTCGTTCCCCGACGGCACGGCACGGTCGGTGGTGCGGCGGTGCGGCCAGGGCGTGTCAGGTGGCTCGGCGGTCGCGGCGTGGTCGTTTCTCCGGCGGCGGCTGCGGGAGCGTCCGGTGCTTCGGCGGTCGCGGCGTGGTCCGTACTCCCGTACTCCTCCCGTACTTCCGTGGTCGCAGCCGCACCCGGTGCTCGCCGCCCGGTGGCCGGAGTGTCGGGCCGTGGGGGCCGGTGGACCCGGGATGGGGGCGCTTCCCCTCCGTATGGGGGTCAGGTCCCCCATGACACGGGCGTCCGCCGCGCGACTCTGCGGGTCCGGCACCGATGTGCGTCGGGCGGGGGCGGCGGATCATCGAGCGACCGACCAACTCCCGTCCCCCTACGGAGGTTCGCTCGATGCCGCGTCCGTCCGCGCGACCCGCAGCGTTACCCGGCACTCTCCGGTTCTCCGTCCTCGGCCCGCTCGCGGTCCATCGGGACGACCAGGCCCTGTCCCTCGGTCCGTTGAAGCAGCGCGTCGTCCTCGCGACGCTGCTCGGCTGCGCCAACCGTCCCGTCTCGGTCGACGCGTTGACCGACGCCGTCTGGCCGGAGGAGCCCCCGCGTACCGCCCGCAAGAACCTCCAGGTGTACGTGAGCACCCTGCGCGCGCTGCTCTCCGAGGACGAGGAACAACGCCCCCGGCTCACCCACACGGGCGGTGGATACGCGCTGCGCGTGGCGGAGGACGAGCTCGACCTCCTGCGGTTCCGCTCCCTCGTACGGGCCGCCGAAGGGCAGGGCCCCGGCCCCGCGGCGCGGCTGCTGCGCGAGGCCCTCGGCCTGTGGCAGGGGCCGCCGCTGGGCGACGACCTCCGGCAGTCGCCCCGACTGGCCGAGGAGGCCGAGCGGCTGGAGCTGCGCCATCTGACGGCGTACGAGAACTGGGCGGAGGCGGAGCTGGGTCTCGGCGGTGCGCCGGAGGTGGCCGAGGGACTGCGCGACCTGGTGGAGCGGCACCCGCTGCGGGAGCGGCTCCGCTGTGCCTGGATGTGCGCGCTGAGCCGGTCGGGCCGGCAGGCAGAGGCGCTCGCGGTCTACGACGACTACCGGCAGCTCCTCGCCCGGGAACTGGGCCTCGAGCCGAGCGGTGCCATGGCGGCCCGGTACCGGGCGATCCTCGCGGGTGACGACCGGGCCGGTGCGGCCGGGGCCGCCGGGCCGCCGGGGCGGCCGACCGCCGAAGGCCGCCGTCCGGCGCCCGTCGTCCTGCCCCCCGATCCCGTCGACTTCGCCGGACACGGTGAGGAACTGCGGCACGTCGTCGACGTGCTGGAGGACGACGAAGCCGGCCGGGTCGTCCTGCTGTCCGGTCCCGCGGGGGCGGGGAAGACCACCCTGGCGGCGCGTGCCGCGCACCTGCTCGGCGACCGCTTCGCCGACGGGCGGCTCTGCGTCTCCCTGCGGGCGGCGGACGGCCGCCCCCGCCCCCTGACCTCCGTGCTCGCCGAGATCGGCGAACGGACGGGCCGTGCCGGGCTGTCCGGGCCCGGGGCGTGGCGCGAGTGGCTCGCGGAGCACCGCGTCCTGGTGATCCTCGACGACGTCCCCGAAGAACGCGCCGTACGGCCCCTGCTGCCGTGCGGCGGAAAGGGCAGGGTGCTGCTCACCGCACGCGGTCAGCTGGGCGGCCTGGCGCCCGTGCACCGGGTGGCCGTCCCGCCCCTCGGCACCGCGGAGGCCGTGCAGCTGCTCGCCGGGCTCGTCGGCCGGAGCCGGGTGCGGGCCGACCGGGAGGCCGCGCTGCGCATCGTGCGCGCGTGCGGGGGGGCGCCGCTCGCGGTCCGGGTCAGCGGGATGCGGCTCGCGGTGCTCCGCCATGTGCCGCTGCGGGAGTTCGCGGACCGGCTGGCCGACCCCGCCGGCGTACTGGACGAACTGACCTCGGGGGACGTGTCCGTACGGCGATGGCTCGCCGACGGCTGGGAGGCGCTGCCGGCGGAGTGCGGCCGGGATGCGGGACGTCTTGCCGCGGGTACGGGGGACGGCCCGTTCGGCCTGAGCGAGGCGGCCGATGCCCTCGGCTGCGACGAGCGGCACGCCGTACGGGTGGTGGAGGCGCTGATCGACGCCGGGATGGTCACCTCACCGGGCGGCGAGGTCACCGCGCACGCGGCGCAGTACGAACTGCCCCACCTGATACGCCTGTACGCCCGTGCCACCCGGCTCGGGGCGCCGGTACCGGCGCCGGGCTGAGAGCGGCCCCCGGGCCGAGTGGTTCGGGCCCGGGGGCGTGCGGCGGTCACAAGGTGGCCGCGAAGAAGGCCGCGAAGAAGGCCACGGAGGTGGTCAGAGGGGCGGCAGCCGTCGGTGCAGGAGGCAGAACTCATTGCCCTCCGGGTCGGCCAGGACGTGCCAGTTCTCGGCGCCGGTCTGGCCGACGTCGACGGGCTTGGCACCGAGCGCGAGCAGCCGCTCCAGTTCGGCGTCCTGGTCGCGGTCGGTGGCGTTGACGTCGATGTGCAGGCGGAGCTTCCCGGTCCGGGGCTCGCTGCTGGGGCTGAGGACGAGCGTGGGCTGCGGGCCGCCGAAGCCGACGCCGGGCGGTCCGATCTCGATGCTCCCGTCGTCGTCCCGGTCGAGTTCGACGTAACCGAGGACCTCGCTCCAGAACACGGCGAGCCGTTCGGCGTCGGCGCAGTCGATGACCAGTTCACTGATCCGGCATGCCATGCCCGTCACTCTACGCGGACGCCCCGGGAGCCGACCGGGACTCTCCGCACTTCCCGGGCCGTGGCTCCGGGGCCGGCAGGCCCACGTGCCGGGCGAGGAACGCGAGGCATTCGGCCTGGAGCGCCACCGCGCGGGACGCGGCCCGGTCGGCGTGGCCGACGCCGTGCTCCAGCCGCAGCAGGACCGGACCGGGACCGGTCGAGGCGTGCTGGAGCGCGGCGCACATCTTGCGGGCGTGCAGCGGATCTGTCCTGGTGTCGCCGTCCGCGGCGGCCAGCAGCACCGCCGGGTACGCGGTCCCCGGTGTGACGCGGTGGTACGGCGAGTAGCCGAGCAGCGTCGGCAGCAGCTCCGGGTCCCGCGCGCTGCCGTACTCGGGCGTCCAGCTGGGGCCGAGGCCCGACAGCTCGTAGCGCGCCATGTCCAGGAGCGGCGCCATGCATACCACGGCGGCGTACTTCGCCGGCTGCTGGGTGAGGGCCGCTCCGACGAGGAGCCCGCCGTTGGAGCCGCCCATGACCGCGAGCCGGCCGGGCTCGGTCCACCCCGCCGCGATCAGCCGGTCGGCGGCGGCGTCGAAGTCGTCGAAGGTGTTCTGCTTGTGCTCCCGGCTGCCGGCCCGGTGCCAGGCCTCGCCCTCCTCGCCGCCGCCGCGCAGCCCCGCCCAGGCGAACACCCCGCCCGCCCCGACCCAGGCGAGGACCTGGGCGCGGTACCGGGGGGACATGGTGCGGCCGAAGCCGCCGTACCCGGTGAGCAGCGTCGGACGCGGCACGTCCGGGCTTCCCGTCGGGGAGATCACGAACATGCGGACCGTCGTCCCGTCCCGCGAGGGGAACGCGACCTGGCGGGTGACCGCGCCGCCGGCCCCGGACGCGTCCGGGGCGTCCCGCTCCCAGCGCGTCACGCGACACGTGCGCGCGTCGAAGCGGAGCACCCGCGGCGGCGTGACGAAGTCGGTGTACGCGAACCAGGCCTCGTGACCGCCGGGCGGCCCGGCCGTGAAGTCGCCGACCGCGCCGGTGCCGGGCAGCGGGACCGTGGCCACCTGCCGGCCCGCCACCAGGTCGTGCACGGTCACCTCGGCGACGGTGTCGCGGGTCCACGCGGCGAGGCCCAGGGGGTGTTCGAGATCCGGTCCCGACAGAACGACGAGGTGGGTCAGCACCGCGTCGGGCCGTTCCGGGATCACCTCGCGCCAGGCGGCGGGGCCCAGGTGGAGTTCGGCCGGCCGGCACGCGACGACCCGGCCGCGGGCGGCGTCGCGGTCGGTGCGCAGCCACACCGGGTCATCGGGGCCGGTGCCGGGCACGGCGTACAGGCGGGTGGCGGCCTCCCTGCCCTCCTGGACCGGCCGCAGCAGCGGCCGGTCGAGCGGGCCCGCGGTGAGGTCGGCGAGGTAGAGGTCGGTGCCGCGGCCGGTGCCGAGCGTGGCCGTGACGCCGAGCCAGCGGCCGTCCGCCGTCACGGAGACGCTGTAGAACTGGGTCCTGTCCCGGCCTTCGCCGAAGACCAGGACGTCCGCGTCGGCCGCCGTCCCGACCCGGTGCAGGTAGACCCGGCGGTGGTAGCGCTCCTCGCCGGGGTTCAGCCGCGGGTCCAGGTGCCGGACGTAGTAGAACGCCTCACCCCCCGGCAGCCAGCCGACCGACGACTTCCGCACCCTGTCCACCGGCCCGTCGACGACCTTCCCGGTCGCCACGTCGATCACCTGGAGGAGCGAGTCCTCCGTGCCGTTCCTCGACATCTGACACGCGAGCAGGTCGCCCTCCACGGACGGCTCCCAGGCGTCGAGCACGGTGCGTCCGGTCGGGTCGAGGACCCCGGGGTCGAGAAGCACCCGCTCCACCCCGCCGTTCCCGCCGGCCCCGTCGGCTCCGTCGGCCCTGTCCTTCCCCTCCGACCCGCCGGTCCCGGCGTCCGCGACCATGAGCACCGGATGTTCCCGGCCGGCGTCCTGCCGCAGCCAGAAGACCCGGTGGCCGCGGACCTTGGGCGACCTGGCGCGGTCGACGGCGTCGAGCGCCGCCACCTCCGCCCTCCACCGCTCCAGTCCGGGCCAGGCCGCGCGCTCCGCCTCGTAGAGGGTCTCCTGCTCCGCGCTCCAGCGGAGCGTCGAGGGGGCCTCGGCGTCCTCCAGCCACCGGTACGGGTCGGGGACGCGCAGCCCGTGGAGCTCCTCGACGACGTCCTGCCGCTCCGCGTGGGGGTACTGGCGCCGTGGCGGTCGCACGTCGTCGGTGGTCACTCGATGCTCCCTCGTTCGTGTCGGGGCTGTCGGGGCTGTCGGGGCTGTCGGAGCTGGTGGGGCGGACGGCGCTAGTGGGACTCATGGGGCGGGCGGTGGGCGGGTGCCGACGCGGTGGCCGTACCGACACCGGCCTCCACGACGGGCCCCTCGGCCTGTCCGCCGGCCGTCTCCGTACCGGGCAGGGCGAGCCAGGCGTAGACGCCGGACAGCACGACGATCAACCCGGACACCGCGAAGATCGTGTCGATCGGGCCGAACCGGAGCCCGCCGACCGAGCCCGCGAAGCCGTGGAGCACGGAGCCGGCGAGCCAGCCGGACAGGACCGCCGAGAGCATCGACGCCAACTTCGTCACCGGATAGAACACGGCCATCACCCGTCCCCGGTAGTCCGGGGGCGCCGCCGCGAGCAGCAGCGGAGCCATCGCGGTGTTCAGGACGGTGAGCGGGACGGCGAAGACGAAGAGCAGGGCGACACCGGCGAGGAAACCGCCCTGCCGGGAGTACGCGACGAGCAGCACACCGCTCACGAGGAGACTGATCCAGGTGCTCCGCCGCGCCCCGAACCACTGCACCACCCGGCCGGCGCAGAGGGCTCCGGTGATGCCGCCCACGCCCATGGCCATGCCGACGTATCCGTAGAGGTGGGGCTCGGCGTGGAGGTTGTCGGTGGTGAAGAAGACGTTGAGGGTGCTCAGCGCGCCGATCCCGAACTGGCCGATGACGGCGAGCAGGAGCAGCGCGACAAGGAACCTGCTGCGCGCGAAGAACCGCAGGCCGTCCGTGAACTCCCGCCGCAGGCCGCCCCCTTGCTTCCCGCTCGGCTTCCCGCCCGGCTTCTCCGGGGAGCCCGCCCCGGCCGGTCCCGCCGGCGTCGGACGCACGCCGATGGAGCGGATCGCGACGTACGACACCGCGTAGGAGAGCGCGTTGAAGAGCAGCGCCCACTGGAGTCCGGCGGTGAACAGGAGGGGCGCGGCGAGCGGCGGACCGATGATCCAGGCCGTCTCACCGGTCGCCTGGGCGATGCCGGCCGCCCTGGCGCGGTCGGCGTCCCCCTTCACGAGATCCGCGAGGATCGCGAAGCGCGCCGGAGAGAAGAACTGGCCGGCCGCGTGCAGCAGGAGCACCGTCACGTAGACGAGGGCGAGCCAGACACCCGCCGGGAGGGCGTCGGTCGGCAGGAACGAGACGACGGTCAGCAGGGCCACCAGGACGCCGCGGACCGCCTCGCTGAGCAGCATCGTGCCGCGCTTGTCCCAGCGGTCGACGAACACGCCCGCGAGCGGACCGATGACGAGCACGGCGGCGCTCGACGCCATCAGGACGCCGCTGACCGCCACCGGCGCCCAGGTCTCGTCCTTCGCGAGGACGGTCGCCACCCACAGCACCAGGGTGGTGCTGAAGACGGCGTCGCCGACGGACGAGACGGCCTGCCCGAACCACAGCCGGGTGTAGTCGCGGTTGATCAGCGTCAGGCGCGGCGTCACGACGGCCTCGGCGACCGGACGACGAGCGCCATGAGGGCGGTCACCAGGGTCGTGTGGTAGGCCTTGCGGAAGAACTCCCCGGCCCCGGCCAGGGCGGACGGGGACGCCATGAGCGCCGCCGACCGCGCCGGGATCGCCCCGTCGGGCCGCTGGGCCCGCACCAGGCACTCCACGGCGGCGGCGCCCGAGGGCGTGCGCAGCGGATCGCTCCCCAGGATGTACTGCGTGAGGACGAGCTCGGCGGCCAGGTCCCACCGGTCGTGCGCCACGCAGTGCCACAGCATCCGGTCGACCAGGTCCGTCGTGTGCGCCGCCGTGTGCACCGGCGCGTTCCCGGTCGGACCGGGAGCACGCCGGCCGAAGTCACCGAGGTAGAAGGCGGTGTGCGTCAGGGCGTACGCCTCCGGGGTGGTGAGCGGCGCCCCGTCCCGCGGCCGCGCGTCCCCGGGACCGGCGGCGCGCGGCGCGACCAGCGGGCTTCGCGGGACGAGCTCGGCGTACGGCTCGATGGCGTGCCGTACGCCCGCCTTGTCCGCGTAGTAGCGGATCTCGATGCGCCGGTACGGTGACCTCCCGCCGGCCGAGAGGAAGCCGGGGTCCAACCGGTCGACCGCGTCCCGGCACAGGGTGTCGTCGATCCCGTCGGGGGCCAGCGCGGCGAAGACCAGCCCGTACGTGGGGGCGTACGCGGGGTCCTCGTCGAACAAGCGCGGGAACTCCGGTTGCTGCCAGAGCTTCCGGACGAGGGCCGTCGCCCCGTCGAGCGCGTCGGGGGTGTCGGGGGCGCCGTCCGGGTGTGCCGCGCGGTGGCAGAGCAGCGCCAGTTCCAGCGCGGCCTTCGCCCTGCCGTGCGTCGCCGGACGGGCGCGCGCCGAGAACGGGTCGAAGTGGTCCAGATTCCCTCCGAGCCAGTCGAGCGCGCCGGCGGAGAGCTGCTCCAGGGGTGCGAGTGGGGGCATGGCTACAGGCGCCCCGTCTCGTGCAGATGGTCGAGCAGAGCCGTGTCCACGACGTCACGGAACCTCGCGAGCGTCCGCGCGTTCTCGTCGTAGCGGTACAGGTCCTGGCAGGCGATCCAGCGGTCCCGGGTCTCCGCACCGGGCAGGTAGCCGTCGTCGACCGTGCCGACCTCCCAGTCGGGTTTTCCCGCGGTCTCCCAGCAGCTGGCCAGGGTGCCGTCGGCGCTCACCACCGCGCCGTAGCGGCCGTCGGCGTGACCGCAGGTGACGCAGGTCTTCCGGGCGCCGGGGCGGCTCACGGTGAAGCCGAGGTCGAGCGCCCGGCGCTGCCAGCGGGTGAAGGCGGCGGGGAGTTCGCCGGTGTGCAGCAGGCTGTTGGCGTATCCGACGCCCACGTCGCCGACCCGGGCGAAGTACAGGGTGCACCGTGCGGGGTCGACCGCGCCGACGAGCCGGTCGATGAGCGCGTCGACCCCGTGGAAGGTCTCCTGGGAGACGTTCACCCGCAGCGTCCACTGGATCGGCGTGACCTCGGAGGCCTTGACGATGTTGCGGACGATCTTGTCGAAGGTTCCGCTGCCGTCCGCCCTGCCGACCCGGATCCGGTCGTGGTCGGCGCGGTCGCCGTCGAAGGTGACCTGGATCGACGTCAGGCCGCGGTCGGCGAGCCGCCGCGCCAGGGACGGGGTGAGCAGGGTCGCGTTGGAGATCATCCAGGCCGAGGTCGGGGCGATGTCCGCGGCACGCTCCAGGAGTTCCAGACAGGCGCGCGGGTTCAGCAGCGGCTCCCCGCCGAAGAGGAGGATCCTGAGCTTCTCCAGACCGACGGCGGCCATCTGCCGCTCGGTGAAGCCCAGGATCGAGGTGATCGTCTCCGAGGTGAGGCGGGTCCTGGCGATCCGGGGCGGCCGGCTGCCGCCCGCCTGGTCCTGCGCGGTGTTCTGGAAGCAGTATCCGCAGCCCAGGTTGCAGTGGGTGCTGGTGAGGACGGTCAGCGCGTAGGCCTTGACCCGGGCGGGGGTGAGCATGCCGCTCTCGCGCAGCCGGTGTTCCGCCTCGGGGCGCAGGCCCCCGTCGGCGGTGACGTGCCGGCCGCCGAGACGGGCCACTCCGCCCGGACCGAGGAACCACCAGTTCCGCTCGCCCCGGAGAAGACGCGCGCCGGAGGGGAGGGCGTCGGAGGGGAGCGGGCCGGGGGAGAGGGCGCCGGCTCGGCCGGTCTCCGACCCCGTCACCGCTCCGGTCGCTGCTCCGGAGCTCGGTACGGGCGCGGGGCCGGCCACCTGCGCGGAGAGCACCGCTCGCTCGGGGCCCACTGCCTGGTCGGTGCTCATCGTGCCTCCCGCACTGCCGGTGCTCCCGCCGTGGAAAGTCCGCCGGTCCGGCCGCTCGTGACGATCAGCGTCGCCAGCGCCGTGACGAGGGTCGCCTGATAGGACTTCCGGAAGAAGTCCACGGGTGTCGCGTCCGCCGGAGCGCGCCTGAGGACGGACCGTCCGGGGATCGCGCCGCCGGGCGACCGGACCTCGGCGAGCATCCGGAACCCGGCCGCTCCCGACGGGGTGTCCAGCGGATCCGCGCCCAGGCAGTACTGGGCGAGCACCAGTTTGCCGACGAGGTCCCACTCGCCGAGCCCCACACAGTGCTCCGTGAGCCGTTCCACGAGACGGAGCGCCTGCCCGCGCGCCTCCTCGGTCAGGCCGGGGTCGCGGAGGCCGAAGTCGCTCAGGTAGAAGACGGTGTGCGTGACCACGCACACGTCCAGGCCGGCCACGGGCAGCCCCTCGGCCCGGGCCGGCAGACTGGCCGCGTACAGCTCCCGGTACGAGGCGAACCGGTGCTCGGCTCCGGCGAGGTCGGCGTAGAACCGCGCTTCCAGGTGCAGGTACGGCGACTTCCGGCGCGGCGCCAGATAACCGTCGGCAGCCAGCCGGGCCAGCACGGCGCGCGGCGCGTCGGTGACGGCCCCGGCCGGTGCCAGAGCCGCGTACATCAGCTCGAACTCCCGGGCGTACCGCCGGTCGAGGGTGAGGAGCCGCGGGAAGTCCGGCTTCTCCCAGGCCCGTTCGACCACTTCGGTCGCCCGGGCCAGGGCGGCGTCGGCGGGCGCGGTCTTCCCCCAGTACCGGCAGAGCAGGGCGAGTTGCAGGAGGGCCTTGACGCGCGGGGTCACCGGCAGCTCGGCGCGGCCGGCCGTGGAGTCGAGGTACCCCGCGTGTTGCCCGATCCAGTGCCGCACACCCGCGGACAGACTCGTCACGGCCTCATCGAGGCCGGCTGGTCGCGTACTCATGGTCCTCCTTCGGGGTTGCGGATGCCTGGGTCGTCGGGGACGCCACGGACGCCCGGGCCACCCGCTCGACGATGTCGGCCGCGCGCGCCGCGCCGCCCTGCGCGGCGAGGCCGACGCCGAGCGCACGGGCGCGGCTCCGCAGACCGTCGTCGCGCCACGCCCGCTCCAGCAGCGCCGACGGGTGCGTGGACAGGCCCGCGGGCGGATGCGTGGACGGGTCCGCGGACGGGTTGTGGGGGACACGTACGGCCACGCCGGCCCGTACGCAGGCGCCGGTGAGCAGCGGCTGCTCGGAGCCGTTGGGCGAGAGCGCGAGGGGGCGTCCGCGCACGAGGGCGGCCAGCACCGGAGCGGAGGTGCCGTTGGCCAGTACCATCCCGGCCAGGTCGACGAACGGGCCCATCCACGGCCTGCGGACCAGCAGGATGTCGGCGCCCGGAGCGGGCCGGGGGTCGGTGGACCGGCCCTGCTCGACCACCGCCTGGAACCGGCCGCCGGTGAAGATCTCGTTGAGCCGGGGCCACAGGCTCCTGCCCCCGAAGAACCGGCCCAGGTGGACGTAGACGACGGGCTTCCCGGACCGCGCCAGGTGATCGCCGACCGCCGCCACCTCCGCCGGGTCGGGCGTCGGCTCCCAGTCGAGCGGACCCACGTGCCGTACCCGCCCGGGGAGTTCCGCGCCCGGGTACTCGAGGTCCGGATCGCCGCGGAGCAGCAGTGCGTCACCGGACAGCGGGTCGTCCTGCCACCGGGAGGCACGCCCCTCGAGACCGGTCTCCTCGCGCGTGGCGGCGTAGATCCGCCGGCAGTCGAGGGTCCGGCTCCGCCGGGTCCTGCCCAGGTGCGGTTCGCCGCCGCCGCCCGACCGGTAGTCCCACAGATGGACCGAGAGCCCGATCACCACCACCGGGACGTCGAGCTCCTCGGCGGCGAGAAGGGCGCCGTTGCACAGCACCGAGGTGACCAGCAGGTCGGCCCCGAAGTCCCGGGCCGCGCGGAGGGTCGCCCGGTACTGCGCCGGACCGGTCTTCCCCCACCAGGTGGCGGAGAACGCCCGACGCCCGCCGAAGTCCTCCGCCGCCGCGAACGGAAGCCCGGCCTCCGTCGCGAAGGGCCCGGCGGTGGACCGGCCGAGAACGCCGACGTGATGACCGCGGCGCCGCAGTTCACGCCCGGCCGCGATGGCCGGGTAGAGGTAGCCGCCGTCGCTGAGCGGGCAGAGCAGGATCTTCACGACGTGCGTGCTCCCTCGGACGGTGGCGGATGGGTGACTGGGCGGCGGGTCCCGCCTGGCGGGCCGGGCACGGGCACGCGTACGGGTCCGGCGCGGGAGGGGAGTGGGCCGCGGGCCCCCCGGCTCCTGGCACGATCTGCCGAGAACCGGGTGGCCCGCGCGGTGCTTCAGAACTCGTCGACCTCGGGTCAGGAGAGGTCGCTGGAGTTGTTGACGATGCAGCCGGCCTCGGCCTCCTCGTCCTCGCTGTGCGCCACGACCTCGATGTCCTCGTCCTCGGTCGGCTGCGGGTTCGTGTTCTCGGGCATGTTCGTCCTCCTCGGTCGGCGGCGTCGCTGCGCCGGCTGGGAATGAACGTACGGATGCCCGGTATGGGAACGCCTGGCCGCCGGTTCGACGCCGGTTCGTCGCCGGTTCGAGGCCGGTATACGGCGACCACGCGGACGTGGAACGGCCCCCGGGCCCGCCCGTACACCGCGCCACGCGGTCCCGTCCGCCCCTTCGACGGGCGCACGGACCCGCGCCGGCCTGGGACCCAACCGATTACCAGGCGTTCCCGAACCGGAAGTGTGGCGCCCCGGGCCACGATCCGGGCGACGCCCCGCGCGCCGCATCGGCGACGTACGGGCACGGAGGAGGAGACGTGGACCTGGCGGAGCTCATCGGCCTGCGGCCGGTGCCCTGCGGCGGCCTCCTGGTGGCGCTCACCCGCCGCTGCCCCCTCAGCTGCGCACACTGCTCCACCGACTCCTCCCTGTCGGTGTCCGAGCGGCCCGACCCCGAGCACCTGCTGCGCTTCGTCGGCTCGTTCGGTACGGAGGACCGCCCGGAGGTGGTCATGCTCACCGGCGGCGAACCGCTGCTGCTGCCCGAGCTGGTCGAACGCCTGGCCGGACACGCGCGTGCGGCGGGTTCCCGGGTGGCCCTGCTCAGCGGCATGTTCTTCGCCCGTGACGGACGCCTCCCGGACCGGATCATGCGGGCGATCACCACCCTCGACCACTTCTCGGCGAGCCTGGACGTCCACCACGAACGCGAGGTTCCGCGTACGGAAGTGCTCCGCGTCCTCCGGACCGTCCTCGACGCCGGCGTTCCCGTCAGCGTCCACCTCACCGGTACAGGACCCGACGACCCGTATCTGGCGGAGGCGGTCGCGGACGTCCGGCGCGTCTTCGCCGCCGAGGTGCCCATGCTGGTCAACGAGGTCCGGCCGCTCGGCCGCGCCGCGGGCCTCGTCCGGGAGACCCCGCCGGGACCGGACGGCTCCCTGGCGGCGCCGTGCGCCCTCGCGGCCTGGCCGGTGGTCGCCTTCGACGGGACCGTGGCCGCCTGCTGCAACCAGTGGACGGTGGACCGGCGTCCCGTACCCGGGCACCTGCGACTCGGCCACATCGCCGAGGACGACTGGCCGGCCGTCCGTGCGCGTTCCCTGGACTCCCCGGTGCTGCGGATGCTGCGCGCCGTCGGCCCCCGGCGGCTGCACGCCCGCCACGGGACCTCACCGGCCCCGAACGGTTACTGCCGCAGCTGTCACGCGCTCGCCGACCACCCCGAGGTCCTCGCGGGCGCGGCCCGTGACGCCGGCGGCCGCGTCGGCGAACTCCTCGACCGGCTCGGCGCGCAGCAGCAGCTGGCCGCCGGACCAGCGGCCCTGGTGCGCCGCCTGGGCTGCGCCCGCTACGCGCACCTGGTCGAGTCGCCTCCCACGGAGGAGGGCAGCCGTCGATGAGCACGTGGAGCCGCCGATGAACACCACCGTGTCGTCCCGGAACCGGAGGAACCGCCGATGAGTACCACCGTGTCGTGCCGGAACCGGGGGGAACCGCCGATGAACCCCACCGCCTCCCTCGCGCTCAGGACCACGCTGACGCCCACCGCGCCCGTGCTGCGGGCCGCGATCGCGTCCCTGTGGCGACCGGACGGGCTGCGGCAGCGGTATCCGCGCTACCTGGCCGCCATGCACGCGCTCGTACGAGCCTCGGTGCCGCTCCTCGAACGGGCCGCCGTACGGTGCGCCGAGCTCGACGACCCGTCGGCGCGGCGCCTCGCGGCGTACTGCGCCCGCCACGCCGAGGAGGAGCGCGACCACGACCTCTGGCTGCTCGACGACCTCGCGGCCACCGGTGCCGGGCCGGACGCCGTGCCGCACCCCGTCGCCGTCGAACTCGCCGGTGCGCAGTACTACCGGATCGAGCACGAGCACCCCGTCACCCTGCTCGGCTACATCGCGGTCCTGGAGGGCAACGCCCCCGGGCCACGGCTCGCCGACCGCCTGGCCGAGACCACCGGGTTCCCCGGCGGCGCGTTCCGCACCCTCAGGGAACACGCGGAGCTCGACGGCGGTCACCTCGACGACCTCTACCGGGAACTCGACGCCCTCGCGCCGACCCCGGCCCTGCGGACCGCCGTCTCCCTCAGCGCGCTGCACACGACTCACCTGCTGACCCGCCTCTTCCGCTCCCTCGCCACCGCTCCCGGAGGACACCCGTGACCGACGACGCCGCTCCGTACGACGCCCCCTCGTCCTCCGCCTCCGGTTCCCCGTACACACCCACCCTGGAGGCGCTCGCCGCCGCGGGGTTCGTCGTCGACGCGCTCAGCGACGAGCAGCACGAGGTCCTGCGCGCGCTCACCCCGGAGGAGCTGGCCCTGCTCGTCGACATCAGGGGACGGCTCGACGCGGCGGCCCCCGAGGTACAGGCCCATGCCGACGTGGCGGGCGGCGCCCTCTTCTGACCGGAGGCGCCCCGCAACCCCGCCGCCGTCCCGTGCCCACCGGAGGAACCCATGCCCTGCGCCTCGTGCCGGAGCGCACTGCCGCCCGGCGCCCGGTTCTGCCCGTCCTGCGGCAGCCCGAGCTCCCCCGGACCGGTCATGGCCAAGCCGACCGGCCGCAAAGTGGTGACCGTCCTCTTCTGTGACCTGGTGGGTTCCACGGCACTCTCCGGAGCACTGGACGCGGAGACCCTGCGCTCGGTGACACTCCGCTGGTTCGACCTGATGCGGTCACGGATCGAGGAACAGGGCGGCACCGTCGAGAAGTTCATCGGGGACGCGGTGATGGCCGTCTTCGGCGTGCCGGCCGTGGGGGAGGACGACGCCCGCCGGGCGCTCGCGGCGGCCCTGGCCATGCGGGAGGCGCTCGCCGGGCTCAACGCCCGCCTCGAGCAGGCCGTCGGCGTGCGGCTCGAGATGCGCATCGGGGTCAACACCGGCCAGGCGGTGACGGGTTCGGCGACGCTGCGGCAGGCGATGGTCTCCGGCGAGGTGGTCAACGTCGCCGCGCGCCTGGAACAGAACGCGGGGGCGGGGGAGATCCTCATCGGCCCCGACACCCTGGCGGCCGCCGGGCCGGGCGTCCGGACGACGGAGACGGGCCCGTTGCTGCTGAAGGGCAAGAGCGACCGTGTCGCCGCCCACCGCCTGCTGGGCCTGGACGAGGAGGACGGCCCGGAGGCACTGCGCCGGTTCGACCTCGCGTTCGTCGGAAGGGTGCGTGAACTCGCCCTGCTCGACGAGGCCTTGCGCCGTGTGACGCGGACTCGCCGGGCCGGTCGGGTGGTGGTCGGCGGGGAGGCGGGCCAGGGCAAGACGAGACTGGTACGCGAGTGGCTCCACCGGACGGGGACGACGGAGGGGGCGGCGACGGGGGACACACCAACGACGGCGGACATGGCGGGCACGCCAGCGACGAGGGCCAGGGCAACGACGAGGGCCAGGGCAACGACGAGGGCCAGGCCGGCTCCGACGGCCACCGCTGCCCCGGCAGTCACGGCGACCCCGGCGGTCGGATCCTTCGCAGGAGCCGAGCCGCGCCACGGCGTAGGGCGCTGCCGGGCCCGTGGCGAGCAGCCCAGCCTCGGACCGCTCGCCGACGCCGTGACCGGTCTGCTGAGGACCGCCGGCACCGAGGCCGTACCCTCGCCCGAACTCGATCTGCTTCAACAGGGTCTGCTCCTGGACGGTACGCCCAACCCGTCACCGGCCGACACCTGCGCGGCGCTCGCCAAAGTCCTCGCCGAACTGTCCGCGACGGGACCCGTCGTGCTGGTGATCGACGACTGTCACTGGGCCGCGCAGCCGCTCTTCGACGCCCTCGACCGGCTGCTGCGCGCACTCACCGACGCGGCCGTCCTGGTCGTTCTGCTCACCCGCCCCCCGCTGTTCGACGTACACCCCGAACTGGCCCGGTCCGCCGTACCGCTGGGCGGGCTCTCCGACGCCGAGGCGCAGCTCCTCGCGGCCGAACTGACCGGAGGCACGCCGGGCGACGAGCCGCTCGCCCCCCGGGTCCTGGCGCGGGTCGGCGGGAATCCTCTCCACCTCGAACAGCTGCTGATCGCGGGGAACCCCGTGGACGCGGACAGCGTCCCGCTCCAGCTGCAGGCGCTGATCGGCGCCCGGATCGACGCGCTCGACCCGCCGGAACACCGGGCCCTGGGCCTGGCCTCCGTCCTCGGCGGCGACTTCACCGTCGGCGAACTGACCGCACTCGCCGGGCATCCCGCGGAGTCATGGACCGGGGCCGAGGTCCGGCCCACGCTGCACCGGCTGGTCCTGCACCGTTTGATCAGGCCGGACGGTGAGGCGTTCCGGTTCGCCGGAGGACTGATCCAGGAGGTCGTCTACGCCACCCAGTCCAAGATGGACCGGGCCGACCGGCACGAACGGGCGGCCCGACTGGACTCGGTCCGTGCACGGGGCAGCGCCGCGGTCGGCGCCCATCTGGAACAGGCGTACCGCTACCGGGTCGAGCTGGGCGCCCAGGACCCGCACACCGACGGGCTGCGCCGGCGCGCCGCCGACGCGCTCGCCGAGGCCGGGCGGCTCGCGCTCGCCCACGCCGACCCGGTATGGGCCGCCGACCTGCTGTCCAGGGCCACGGCCCGGTACGCGGCGGGCGAACCGGGGAGCACGGCGACACGCCGGAGGCTCGGCCAGACGCTGCTGGACCTCGGGCGCGGTGCGGAAGGCAGGGCGCTGCTCGAAGAAGTACTGGAAGAAGCACTCGGGGAAGTGCCCGGAGAAGTGCTCGCCGAGGCGCCGGCCGACGGCACGGCCGTGCTGGAGGCCGCGCACGCGCGGCTCGCGCTCGCCTCCGCCGGTCCGTCCGCCGGACGAGCCGAGTCACCCGCCGAAGCGGCGGGCGCCACCCTGCCGGTCTTCGCCGCCGCGGGCGACGACCTCGGCCAGGCCAAGGCCTGTCTGCGGCTCGCCCAGCGCGCCCAGGAGCAGGGCAGGCACGGGACGGCGGAGCGGCTGCTGGCCCGCGCGCTCGGCCACGCGGTACGCGCGGACGCCGAGCCGGAGCGGGCCGCGGCCCTCGGCGCGACCGGGGTCTCGCTCTGGCGCGGCCCCCAACCGGTCACGGACGCCGTGGCCCGCTGCCGTGACCTCCTCGCCGACCAGGGGACCGGCCGCAGGGCCGTCCGCCTGACGCTCAACTGCCCGCTCGCGGTACTCCTCGCCCTCCACGACGACCGTGACGGGGCCCTGAACTGCCTCGCGGAGGCGGAACACCTCGCGAAGCGGCTCGGGTACGCCGAGGCCGGCGCCTTCCTTCCGATCTTCGCCGCGACCGTCGCCGACCTGGCGGGCCGGCCGGAGGAGGCGCTTCTGAGCCTGGAGCGGGCCGCCACCGCGGCGGGGGAACTCGGCGCCACGGCGCTGCGGCGCGGGGCCCTGCTCGACGCCACCCGCGTCCGGCTGGACCTCGGCGACTGGCGCACCGCCCACGGCACCCTCGCCGAACTGGCGGGGGAACGCGCCGAACCGATCCGCCCGCGCGCCGAGTCGGCCGACCTCGACGGCCTGCGCGCCCGGATCGCGGCGGCGCGGGGGCGGTCCGAGGCCGCCATCCGGCTGGCCGCCCGCGCGGTCGCCACCGCCGCCCGCACCGACTCGCCCATCGTCCAGGGCCTCGCCGCCCTCGACCTCGCCCGCACGGCCCTCGTGCTGGGCCGCCCGGCCGATGCGGCCGAGGCGGCGGCCCGCGCCCGCGGGTACTTCGCGGCGAAAGGCCATCTCCCCGCCGTACGCCAGGCTGAGGCAGCGTCCGAGGCGGCCGCCGTACGCCGACCGGAGACCCGTGCCGTACGCCGCACGGAACCCGGTCCCGAGCCCTCACCCCGCCACGACCGCCCGCCGGGGCCGCCGGGACACGGTCCTGGCGTCAGCCGAGCCACAGCCGCAGGAACAGGCACCGACACAGGCACAGGCACCGGCACCGACTCGGACTCCGGAGAGGAGGCACCACGATGACCACCGTGCGGCGACCGGCGCCCGGACTCACCTGGGGGCTGCGCGGACGCGGTCCCGAGGACGTACCCGTGGAGGCCGACGGCCCACCGGACGCACCCGAGGGGGGTCTCGGCCTCCTCGGCGGTACGGGGCACGGCATCCGTGTCTGCGTGGTCGACTCGGGTGTCGAACGGGACCACCCCATGGTCGGCCCGCTCGCCGGATCGTGGCGGGTGGTCAAGGACGACGGCGACGGCGACGGTGTCCGCGTCCGCGTCGAGGAGACGGAGGAGGGGGACGCCTGCGGTCACGGCACCGCCTGCGCCGGGATCATCCGGCGTACCGCGCCGGACTGCGAGCTGACCAGCGTCCGGGTACTGGGCGAGCGTTTCTCCGGCAGCGGGGACGTCCTGCTCGAAGGCATCCGGTGGGCCGTGCGGCAGCGGTTCGACGTGGTGAACCTCAGCCTGTCCACCAGCAGCGACCGCTTCGTGGAGCAGTTGCGCCGACTGGCCGACGAGGCGTACTTCCAGCAGACGGTGATCGTCGCCTCGGCGCACAACACGCACGTGGAGAGCTTTCCCTGGCGCTTCTCGTCGGTGATCTCGGTGGGCAGCCACCAGGAGGACGACCCGGACCTCCACCTCTACAACCCGGAGCCGCCGGTGGAGTTCTTCGCCCCTGGCCAACGGGTCCGGGTGGCGTGGCTCGGCGGTACGTCGATCCGCAGCTCCGGCAACAGCTTCGCCACACCGTTCATCGCGGGGCTGTGCGCACGGATCCTGTCGAGCCGCCCCCGGCTGACGCCGTTCCAGCTGAAGAACGCCCTGTACCTGTCCGCAGCCAATGTCCGTGTCCACGGACGCCGGTAACGACCGGCGCCGGAAGGGAACCCCCATGGCTCAGACGATCACTCCCGTCGCGTCCGCGGCACGCCAACCCGATCCGGCCATGGAGGAACTCCTGCAGTCGGTGGTGGACACGGCGCGCGCCATCTTCGGCGCGCAGGCGAGTTCCATCCTGCTCCTGGAGGCCGCGGCGGACGAGCTCGTCTTCGAGGCCGTCTCCGGGCAGGGGCAGGACTTCCTGGTCGGCCGGCGGTTCCCGGCCGGCCGGGGGATCGCCGGGTGGGTCGCCGCGTCGGGGGAGCCGATGGTGGTCGACGACCTGCACGACAGCACGTCGTTCGACAGGGACATCGCCAAGTCCACCGGCTACGTACCGAACGCGCTGATGGCCGCCCCCCTCATCCACGGGAACCGCGTCCTCGGGGTCCTGGAGGTGCTCGACCCGTCGCCGCAGGCCCGTTCCAGCCTGACGGAACTCGACCTGCTGTGCCTCTTCGCCCGCCAGGCCGCCGTGGCCCTGCACGTCCTCACCACCCACGCGCGACGCCGGGCGGCGGCCCCGGACACCCCCGACGACCCCTCGCGTACCGAGCTCCTGCGTCTCCTCTCGGAAGCCCGCCGCCTCCTCGGAGAGTGAGAGGGCCTGCGGACCGGGCGCGGATCAGGCCGCGGGGCGGCGGGCGTGGAACAGGCGGACGCCCTTCACGGCGTGGACGGCGACGAGGAGCGGGAAGCCAGGACGGAGAACCACCGGGGAACTTCCGGCTCAGGCCTCGGGAGCCGTTCCGGAATCCGGTGGATTCCGCGCCGGGGGGCGAGGCACAATCCGGCGGGGAACCGGGGAGAGGGGAAGCTTGTTTGGACGTGTTCGCGTGTGCCGGGTGCGGTACGGACCTGACGGCGCCGGTGTTCCGGGTCGCCCTCCCCGTCCACACCCACTACGGAGGATGGGAGGAACTCCATCCTCCGCTGATGGAGCCCGGCACGTACGCCGTCGACCCCCGGCCCACCGGACCACCCCGGCGGTTGTGGGAGGAGGTCGGAGCGGAGGCGGCCGCCCGGCAGGGCGTGTACGCCCCGGTGTACTCCGTCTCCTTCGGCGCGCGGAACAGGATCGTCATCGCCCCCGGCGACTCCCGGTCCATGTCCCTGATCCTCGAGAAGTGCGAGGGCTACTGCCGGGGCGTGGACGGCAGGGCCGGTCCCAACCTGGCGTGCGAGGGATGCGGGCAGGCCGTGGCGACCCGCGTCGACGACTGCGGGATGTGGCAGACGGTGTGGCTGGAGCCCGACGCGGTCGAGCGCCGCCCCTCGGGGCTCCCGGCCGGGCCGCCTGCCGGGGCGCCTGTCGACTGGGGCGACCTGGAGCGCGCCGAGCACCGCGTCCCGCCCGTCGAACCCGACGGGTCGTGGAACCGTCGCTGGGAGGCTGCGCTCGGAGTCGCGCTGGCCCACCTCGTGGCGGCCACCGAGGGCCACCCCGTGGCCCTCCCCGCCGGACCCGTCGCCGACCTGCTCGGCGACACTGTCGGCCGGTACCTTCCCGCCGGACCCGACACCCGGACCCTGGGGCTGGCCGGCCCCGGGATCGGCACGCCCCGGCCCCGCCCCGACGTCCTCCTCGTCCCCCGCCACCCCCTCACGGGCGCGCCCTGGCGTCCGCCCGGCGACGAGGGGGCTGTGGTGCCGCTGGACAGCGGGGCCTGGGCGTACCTCGCCCTCCCGGGCGAGACCTCACCCATGCCCGCGACCGGAGTGCTCCCGGAAGGTGTCCTGCGCGACGACTACCCCCTGCCGCCACACCCCTGGTACCCGCTGAGGCCCCACCCCGACGCTTTCGACGGCACCCTGGTCGGGCTCCCCGCCGTACGCGGCCCCCGACTGCGCGGGTATCGCGACGCGCACCGCTGAGGCCCCGGGCCGAAGTTCCTCGTGGATTCCCTGCCTCGATCGATTGATCGATCGGCGGTCCGGTCCGCTTCCGGCCCGGGGCACCGGGCCGTTTCCTTCGGGTCGTCTCCCTGGTACTGCAACGGTCTTTGACCGGATGGTTTTGCGGTTTCGGGTGGTGTGTGGCCGCGTCGTTCGTAGTGGCTGACGCGTGCCTGGTGTTGTCGTCGGCGTCGCCAGTTCGACCGGTGCGGGACGTGGTCGAAGGGTGTGGGTCGGCGGCGGGTGAGGCGGTGGACCAAGCGTCGGAGTTCAAGAAGGCCGAGGGGGACGAGTGGTCCAGGGTGGTGTCGGCGGGGCAGCAGGCGATGTAGGAGGAGATCTCCTCGGGCCGGCTCACGCCGCGGCGGGCGATCACCCAGTGCCGGCGGTCCTCTCGGTGCCAGGGCCGGACCTCGACCCTGGCCCAGTCGAAGACCCGGGGGCCGTGAGCCCCGTTTCCGCGACGCTCCACCACGTAGTCCCGAACGTCGTCCAGGACCTCGTCCGCGTCCCATTCGATCCGGTTCAGCAGCCGGTGGATCCGGTCCGGACCCGCATGACCGGCCTCCTCGGCCGGCGTCCAGCCGTTCTTCCGCTCCAGCGGAGCTATCAGCCCTCGCATATACGCCAGCGCCGGCTCACGCGGCTCCGACCTGGCAAAACGGTGCACGAACCGCTCGTGCAAAGACTTCAGTTCACCCGCCCACACCCGGGCCTCAGCAAGTTCCCCGCCCATACACACACCAACCACCGTCCTGGCCCCCAGTCACGACAAACACCGTTGCAGTACGAGACGTCATCTCATGTGGTGAGGTGTCGTCGGATGAACGGTGCCGTTCCCAGGACGAGTACGGCGAAGACGGTCAGTCGTTGAAGGCCAGGCTGAGCGGCGAAGCAGCTGTGCTGGATGCCGTAGACCGCGTACCAGTTGGCGGCGAGGTCGGTCGCCATGATGGCGCAGGCGAGGTCGGTTCCTCGGCGTTCGCCCCTGATCAGGAGCACAGCCGCGAGCGTGTCGAAGAGCGCCAGCGACGACCAGTAGAGGTTGAGCCAGCTCGGTGCCCAGGCGTAGGGGTGCAGACCGTTGCTGAGAAGGTCGGCTACATGCGCGGAAGCACCGACGAAGAGCAGCACGGCCGCGATCACGCAGACCGATATGACCGCCCAGCGCGGGGTGTGGCGCATCCATCCGATCACGCTGTGGATCGTCCCATTTCCGGGCGCTGCCCGTCAGGCCGTCAGCCTGCGATAGCAGATGAGGGCGGCTGTGATCCCGGCGAAGGCCAGGAAGTTCTCGGCCTTGCGCTCGTAGCGGCAGTGCAGGCGGCGGAATCCGCACATCACGTTGCGGCAAGCCTTGGAATACTTCTCAGTATGGGAGAGTCAGTCGAGATCGTGCCTTACGACCCTGCTTGGCCAGCCATGTTCGCCAAATGGGGCACGTGCCTACGTGTCGCCCTCGGTGATGCTGCGGCTCGTATCGACCACATCGGGTCCACCTCGGTGCCAGGATTGGCGGCCAAGCCGGTGATTGACATCCAGATCTCAGTGGCATCGCTGGAAGCGACGGATGCATTCCTGCGCCCGCTGACAGAGATGGGGCTCGTGTACCGGGCGGACAATCCCGAACGGACCAAACGATACTTCCGGGAACCTCCAGGTCAGCGCCGGGCCCACGTGCACGTGCGGCAACTGGGCAGTTTCTCACAGCAGTTCCCCCTACTGTTTCGCGACTACCTCCGGTGCCACACGGCCGTCGCGAACGAGTACGCGGCAGCCAAGAAGCACTGCGCAGCCGAATTCCGCAACGACCGTCCCGGCTACGTCCAAGCAAAAGATGCCTTCGTATGGGACATCATCCGACGCGCTGACGTCTGGGCCCAGCACACCGGCTGGGCTCCCGGCCCCAGTGACGCCTGATCAAGCCCTCCGATCACAGTCGAAGCCAAGGCCGTCGGAGTCACGAGACAACCCTTACGGCAGAAGTCACCCCATTTGGCGAGTGGAGTCTGCGGTAGCGGATCAGGGCGCAGGCGATGCTGGTGAAGGCGAGGAAGTGCTCGGCCTTGCGTTCGTAGCGTCGGTGAAGTCGTCGGCAGCCGGCGAGCCAGGACATGGTTCGCTCGATGGTCCATCGGTGTCGCCGGTCGCGGCGTGGACGGATCGGGAGTATGCCCTTCACCAGCGGGATCAGGGCCTGGCTGTCGTGGAGGTTGGCGTCGGAGATCCCGACGGAGATGGGCAGACCGGTCCGCTCGGTGATCAGATGGATCTTCGACCCGTACGTGCCCCGGTCGACAGGATTCGGACCCGTCAGCTCCCCCTTTTCATCGCCCGCACGCTGACCGGGTCGATGGCGCACCTCGACCGGTCCAGCTCGCCCCGAGAGCCGAGCTCGTCGAGGACCAGGTGGTGCAACTTGGCCCGCCCCCTGGCTTTCGACCACTCGGCGAACCGGCGGTGAGCCGTGGCCCCGGACGGTCCGAACGACGCGGCAGGCAGCTGCTGCCAGGTGTATTTGGAGGTGGCTACGAACACGATCGCGGCCAGCACCTCACGGTCGCCATGCCGACGCCGGCCACCGCCCTGGGGTCGCGATGGAGCCTCCGGCACCAGCCGCTCAACAATCCCCACCACGGGCCCACAGCCTACCGATTCAACCAAATGAGATGGCTTCTTACTGATCGTTTCAGAATGCGGTTCGTAGGCGGCGTAGGCATATGAGGCTGCAGGCCAGTTCGAGCAGGCCTTGGTGGAGGTCAGCGCGTCGTTCGTAGCGGGTGCGGAGCCGTTTGAACTGGTGGAGCCGGGCGAAGGTGCGCTCGACCACCCAGCGCACCTCGCCCAGTCCGGAGCCGTGGGCGACGCCGCGTCGGGCGATCAGGGGCTTGATGCCGCGCTTCCACAGCAGGCGGCGGTACTTGTCGAAGTCATAGCCCCGGTCGGCGTACAGGCGACGGGGCTTGCGGCGAGGACGTCCCCGCGGACCCCGGATCGACGGGACGGCGTCGAGTAGTGGCAGGAGCTGGGTGAGGTCATGGCGGTTCCCGCCGGTGAGGGTGACCGCGGGTGGGGGGCCGTGGCGGTCGACGATCAGGTGGTGCTTGGAGCCGGGGCGGGCGCGGTCGACTGGTGAGGGGCCGACGTGATCCCCCTTTGAGAGCCCGGACGCGCGATCCGTCGACGGAGCAGTCGTCCAGGTCCAGCAGGTCGGCGCGGCGCAGCTCGGCCAGCAGGGCGGCGTGCAGGCGTGGCCAGACGCCGGCCTCGTTCCAGTCCCGCAGCCGGCGCCAGGCCGTCACACCGGAGCAGCCCACCGTCTCCGCGGGAGCATCACGCCACGCGACACCGGTCCGCAGCACGAACATGACGCCGGCGAGGGCCACTCGGTCGGGAACGCGCAGCCGCCCGGGGTGGCGATGGCGCCGTTCGGGAGCAGGTGGCAGCAGCGGAGCCACCCGCTCCCACAGATCGTCAGGAACAAGATCAGCACGCACCCCGGACACCTTGCTGACCAAGATCGCCGAGCGCAAGACCCGCGTCTCAACGCATTCTGAAGCGCTCGGTTAGAAGAGCTCGACCACGATGGCGACGCTCACTGCGGTGACGGCCAGCCCGACGAGAAGGATGACCAGGGAGAAGGAGGTGAGCCACACCTTGCGGAGCCATGAGTGCACGAAGGTCGATATGTCGGGACGCCCCGGGCGGTAGGCGACCTGGACGGTCGGGGCAGTGCTCTTCCCGAGCAGGTCGATGCGGCTGTGGGTCGCGCCCTGCACGTCGGTGTACACGTAGCTCACGCCGTCGCGCTTCGCCTCGACGGTGATGCCGTGCCGGGGCAGGTACCAGACGTCGTACATCCCCTTCACCGATACGGCGCCGAACACGGTGATCCCCACGCCGAACGGGGTGACCAAGAGGAATAGGACCGCTAGCTCCATCGGCCCCAGGAGCGCGATGACCACGGCCATCGCGACGATCAGAAGGCCGGCAGTCCACGCCCAGAACGTGAATTTGCGGAACCACGCGTCCTCGTCGGACTCCGTCAGCGTGCTCACGGTGACAAGGACCGATCCGTCAGCGGCCTCCGCGGACTCGTCCGCGCGCTCGGGCAGGCTCGCGTTGACCGCGTCGGCGAACATCGTGGCCGCCGCCTCGCTCACGCCCCCGACCCGATGGACGGCCGGGGTCGATCCGCGTGGGGCCTTGAGCTCCACGGCGACGGCACGGCCCTCCGTCCGGACCGTCCGAACGGCCTGGAGCGGAATCCGCGTCTCCTGGCGGCCCCGGGTCAACACGAGATCGTCGTCCTCGGCTTGGAGGACGACTCCGCCGGAGCCGCGCAAGACGGGTATGGGTGAGGTGATCGACATGGGCGTGATCGTAGAGGGCGGCCATCCGATCATCCAGGGCTGCTACGGCGTCAGGACCCCGTTCAGCAAGCGCTCGACGGTCTCGCCCCAGGCCTGGGGAGTGGAGGAGGTGCCCGGGCCGTCGGGGATCTCCGCGTATGCGTCGTGGGACAGGACGCAGGCCGTCCTCTCCGCACGAACGACGCGCCGACCTCCACCAGGGACTGCTCGAACCGGCCTGCGGCCATATGCGCCTCCGCCGCCTAAGAAGCGCATTCTGAAACGATCAGTTAGGCCCGTCCGACGGATCGTGCCGGGCGGCCCACCGGCGTCGAACCGCGGTAGTGACCCACCGGGCAAGGAGCTGTGGGGCAGGTTGAGCCCGTCCTTAAATGCCTCGACATCGGGCGCGGTGATCGGGGACGCTTCGCCCGATGACAAGAATGGACGACACGCCGCCCGCGTGGGACGAGCGCACCCAGCTCACCACGTTTCTCGACTACACACGTGACACCGCCCGCGCCAAATGTGATGGCGTCTCGGTGGAGAACGCCCGCAAGGCCCTCCTGCCGGGCTCACCGCTGATGACCATGAGCGGAGTGATCAACCACCTCCGCTGGGTCGAGTACTACTGGTTCCAGGTCGTCTTCCTCGGAGAGGAGGACCAGGGCCCCTGGACCGATGAGGACCCCGACCGCGAGATGCGCATCGCCGTTGACTTCCCGCTCACGCAGTTGCTCGACGAATACGCGGAACAGAGCGCCCGCCACCGCGAACTGGTCGCCGGGAACGACCTGGGCAAGCAGGCCCAGCGAGCCACCCGCCACGGTCTCCACGTCGACCTGCGCTGGATCCTTCTCCACCTCACCGAGGAGACAGCCCGCCACAACGGCCACCTGGACATCCTGCGCGAGATGCTCGACGGCACGACCGGCGGCTAGGGCGTGTCCGCGAACCAGGAGCGGCCCTGGGCCCAGTGGGTCGCCCAGCCCGCGAAGCCGGGCATGCCGGGCATCAGGGCGTCGGGCGACTGGGGACCGAAGGGAATAGCGCCCTCGCCTGCGATCTGCCAGACGTGACCACGCTGCGGACCGGTGACGATCAAGTGCCAGTACATGCCGCATCCGTCGGTGCCCAGCAGCAGCGAGCCGTGGTCGAACACGCGGCCCGTCCGAGCCTCGAACTCCTGCTCCGACAGCGCCGTCTCGTCGTCCTCCGCCTCCCACAGCCATGCCTCCGTGAGAGGGAAGGGTTCGGCGAGCAGGCGCTCGGGGCGGTCCGAGCCCCAGTCCGGGGGCGTCTGCGCGAGGGGCAGCAGACCGTAGAAGGGCGGTCCGGCGCGCAGTCCGTCGCAGACCTCCGCCACGAACGTACGGTACGGCTCCGGGAGCACGATGCCGTGGTCCGCCTCGAAGGACCGCACCGCCTCCCAGCCGGCCGGCGGCGCCGCCCCGGGGCGGGACGCGAAGATCTCGCGGAGGGCGGCCGATTCGGCCGGGTCGCATGTTTCCGTGTTCATGCCGGAATCATGGCAACAGCCACTGACAGCCGGGCGTCCCGTTGTCGTAGGCGTCTGCTGAAATGCGAGCATGACCGTTCTCGACGTCGCACGGCGGCTTCCCGACATCCCGACTCTGCGTGACCGGTGCCGCGCCATGGGCATGACGGAGGCGATCCTCGCGCCCGACAGCCCGTACCGACGCCATGGCTTCGACGCCCACTGGTCCCGGGGCGCGAACTCGGCTGGATGGACAACGGTGCCGGCGACGCGTACTCCGTCGTCTTCTCGCCCGAGGGCGTGTACATCCGCGGCTTCGATCACGAGTCGCCCATGAGCCCCTTCGTGGACGCTGACGAGAACGTCTGGCCAGGAGTCCTGGACGCGGTGCCGGAGGTGTTCCGGTCCTGCGTCGAGGAGCCGTCCTTCGTCGAGGACGGGATTCGGTGTGTGACGGCCTGCCTGTGGCGCGAGACGGACGACGACCGGTGGCGAACGGGGCGGATCGAGTACGACGGCGGTGGCAGCGACCCCGACGGGGCGTCGTACCTGTTCTCCTTCCTCATGGACGGCGATCCCGAGAACTACGCCGACTGGGCCAGGAGTTACTACGACACCCCGGTGGACGTCGACGCCGTACGCCACATCTACGCCATGCGCCCGCTGACCCCGGACGTGGTGGTGGCGCTCAACCCCGACGTGACGCCCGAACAGCTGGCGGCCGAGATCACGGCCGTCGGCTATCCGGGGCCCGTCCCGGTCCCGACCCGCCCGGACCACCGGTGACCCGCGGCCCCGAGGCCGGCCTGCCGCGGCTCGCCGCCACGCTCACCGCCCGCCTCGGCCACGACATCCACGTCCACGGGGGTGACACGGACCCCCGACTCGTCTGGACGGACGGCCCGACCGTCCCACAGGTCCGGCGGGCCGCCGCAGCGACGGCGTCGCGACAGCTCCCGTGCCTGCGACGGCTCTCCGAGGGTGCCGTCGCCCTCGGAGCCGTACGCATCGCCATGACCGGGACACCCGACGGCCGGGCCCGCCCCGGGATCACCCCGTCGACCGTCGAGGAGTTCTGGTACGAGACGCCCCTGCCGTCACCTGCGACGGACCGTGAGCGGGCCCTCGTGTACGCGGTGGGCTACCAGGTGCGCGACGACCACCACCGCAACACCGCCCCGCCCGCCGAGATCTGCGCCCTCGTCGCCTCGGGCCTCGCCCCCTTGGCGCGCCGCGCGGGCGTCCCCCTGACCCCCGTCGAAACCCTCACCGCCCAGTACGCCTCGGGCCCCGCCCGCCACGCCTGGCACCACGCCCTGACCCCGATGCCCGCCCTGGACGCCGTGCTCGCCGTCCGGGCGGACCCACGTGCCGGACCCGAGCACATCACCGCGGCGCTCGCCCTCGCCCCCGTACTCGGCGATCCGGACTACCCTCCGGGAGACCGAACGCCCCGCGAACGAGACGAAGAACGAAGGAACCGTCTTCATGAGCAGCATGAACGTCCGGCACCCCGAGACCCATCCTGACCCGACAGACATCAGCCGCGGCGAAGGCCGCCTCGCCCTCGTGATCGCCGAATCCGCTGTCACGGCAGCGTTGTCGGCGTGCTGGCTGCTGCTTGCCCTGGCGATGTACATGGAGTCGTACGACCTCGACCCCAGCGCCCCGGGACAGCCGTACGGCCAGGGAGACCTCGCCCTGCTCGCGGTCGGCTGCCTCGCCTCCATCGGGGTCACCTGGCTTCTCAGGGCCACCCGGAAGCCCGGCGTGCGCCTGGCCGTCGACGGCCTCGTCGCCCTGCGGCTGCTCGTCGTCCTGGTCCTTACGGGGTTCCTCACCGCAGACCTCCTCAACGGCTGAGGACAAAGCCCGTGGCCGACACCTGTCCCGGCGGCGGGCGGACCGCCTCAGCGGGCCGGGCCGGGTGTGCGCCGTAGCCACCGGCGGCGGTGGGGGCGGGGATGTACCGCGCGGCCCATGCGCCGCCCGACGAGCAGATAGCCGATCAGCGCGCCGGTGGTGTTGAGGAGGACGTCGTCGATGTCGAAGGCGCGGCCGGTGATGAGGGCGCCCTGGATCAGTTCGACGATCAGCATCGTCACCACCGTGAGCAGGCTGACGCGCACCAGACCGCGCGTCCTGCGCGACAGGAGCGGCAGGAGGATGCCGAACGGCACGCCGAGCGCGACGTTCCCGCCGAGCTGCTTCACCGTGTCCACGAAGCCCGGCTGCTGGAGGTAGGCGCGGATCGAGCTGCCGGGCGAAAGGTTGCTGTGCGTGAGGGACACGGACGCGGGTGACGCGTTCAGGGTGAGTCGGGCCAGGACGATCGCGAACGCCACCATGCCCGCGAGCCCCACCAGTGCCACCAGCGCCCTGACCGGCCGGCCCGGTCTGCGCCGTCCGCCCTCCTGCCCGGTCCCCGGCGGCGCGGCTCCGGGCGGCGTGACCCGTGCTTCGTCGTCCTGTTCCGGCACCTCGCCACCGACGACCTTGCTCGCGCCCCGGTCGCGTCGCCACATCTTCATGCTCGTCCCCCCTGTCGCAGGTCTTCCCGGAGGACTTCGACTACCCGGGCATCCGCCCGGCAATCCGCGGCCGGGCGCCCGGCGGCCCGGCGCCGGTCACAGCAGCCGCACCTGCCACAACCGCGCTTCAACGGAGGGCAGTTCGGGCTCGATGCGAATGGCCCCGCGTGCGACGGGCAGCAGACTTCCATGCGACGCGACGGAGATGACCGAGACGACCGGGACGGCCGGGACGATGCGGAGAACAGACCCTCGCGCGAGAGGCGGCGACGCGGACGCGGGGCCCGGAAGTGGCCCGCCGTCGTCGCCGTCCTCCTCGCGCTGTCCCTGGTACTGCTCCTCCTGGGGCGGTTCTTCCAACTGCCGTCCCTGGGCGACCTGTTCGGAACCGAGACCCACGACCGGTCCGGCCCCGCCGTCCTGAAGTCCATCCAGGACATGAACCGCCACGAAGGCGCCGTCGGCACCTACCAGGTCGTGGTGGACCTGGAGAAGGACGCCCGGTTCCTGCCCGACGCGATCCGGGGCACCCGCACCCTGTACGTGGCCACCGGCAACGTCAGCGCGTACGTCGACCTCGCCGGCCTCGGACGCGACGCCGTCACCATCGACGACCGGCGCACCACGGCCACGCTCCGCCTGCCGCACGCGCGGCTCGCCGAACCCTCGCTGAACCCCGAGCGGTCCTACGCCGTCTCGAAGCAACGAGGCCTCCTCGACCGGCTCGGCGACCTCTTCTCCGACAATCCCGCCAGTGAACACGCCGTCCACACCCTCGCCGCCCGGCACATCGGCGAGGCCGCCCGGGAGAGCGATCTCACCACCCGCGCCGAACGCAACACCACCAGCATGCTCCAAGGGCTGCTCCACGCCCTCGGCTTCGAGCGGGTCACCGTCACCTACACCTGAGCGGAGCCCGGCCGGCCCGCCCCGGGCCGGTCGATCCGGTAGACGTAGTGCAGGCGGTCGTCGATCGGGTTGTCCGGCTCGAGCTCGCCCTCGGCGACCCGCACCAGACCCGCCTTCTCCAGCGCCCGCCACGACGCCCGGTTCGCCGCCACCACCGGAACGACGACCGACGGGGTACGCGGATGGTCGCGCCACGTGCGCTCGATCATGGCGCGGATGACGCGGGGGCCGACGCCCAGGCCGGTGCGTGCCGGATCGCCGATCAGATAGTCGACGCTGGCCGCTTCCGCCGGGACCTCCAGCACCGCCGCCAGCTCGTCCCGGTACTCCGGGTAGTCACCCCAGAGGCACCGCTGGACCAGCCCCACCGGTACGCCGTCCAGCAGGGCGATCCAGTCCTCCGAGGGTTCCTCGCCCCGGGCGGCCGGGCCGAAGTCGCGGGCCACGGCCTCCGCGTCCGTCTCGTGGTTCCACCAGCGCGCCACGTGCGGCTGGGACAGCCACCGCGCGAGCAGGGGAAAGTCGTCCTCGGTGACTCGACGCCAGGTGATGATCACGGTGACTCCTCCGGCCTTCCTTCGGCCTTCCTTTTTCCGGCTTTCGCTCAGTGACCGAGACGGGCATCGGGAGCGGTGGGCCTGCCCAGGTACAGGACGGGGCCGGGATCGGGCACCGACAGCGGCTCGAACCCGAGACGGTCGTAGAACGCCCGGGCCGTGGTGTTCGCCCGCACCATGCACAGGTGCACGGCCGGGACGCCCCGGGAGTGCAGCGTCCGCAGAAGGGCGCTCATCAGGGCACGTCCGTAGCCGCGGCCCTGCCACGGGGGCAGCAGGTCGATGTGGAGGTGCGCGGGATACGCGGCCAGCTCCTCGTGGACCATCCGCTCCGGTGAGTGCAGGAGGCCGGTCATCTCCTCGGCCGGTGTGACGGGCGCCGAGGCGGACGCCGGGTGGCGCGCGGCCACCCCGGGCAGCCACTCGGCGCGGAACCGCCCGGCGAACTCGGCGGTGTCCGGCACTCCGAGGACGTACCCGACCGCACGGCCGGCGCCGTCGTCCAGGACGAAGGCGAACTCCGGCTCCAGCTCGACGTACGGGTAGGCGAAGATCGACGGCATCAGCTCGGGATCGGGGTACAGCGCGGAAGAGTCCCGGCCCTCGTGTGCCGTCCTGACGCAGATGTTCCCGAGGTCGGCGCGGTCCGACGGGCGGTAGCGGCGTACGAACGGTTCTGTCTCCACCCGCACCATGATCCTGGCAGCGGATCGCGCCCGCACCGGGTTTCTCTCTCCTCAGCCGTGATCCGTGCGCTCCGGTCCCGGTGGTTCAGGTGAGGGTCTGGACCGCGTAGAGGGCGCCGAGTCCGGCGGCGAGCGCGCCGAGCAGAAGACGCAGGGCCCTTTCGGGAAGGCGCGGTTGGAGGCGGGCGCCGAGGTATCCGCCGACGAGCCCGCCCACCCCGCACGCGAGACCCAGCCACCAGTCAGGGGCGACGTCGCCGGAGCTCGCGAGGGACAGCACCGCGTACGCGGCGGCGCCGACGACGGAGGTGACGAACGTCGAGGCGAGCGCCGCCGGAGCGACCAGCGCCATCGGCAGGCCCCGGGCGGCGAGAACAGGGCCGAGGAGGGAACCGCCGCCGATCCCGTAGATCCCGCCGACCACTCCCACCGCGAGCGCGAGCGCGGTGAGGGCGGCGGGGGAGGGCTCCGCCGCGGCCTCCGCCCGGTCGGGGGCCGGGCGGAGGGTACGAAGACAGAGCCACAGCCCGAGCGGAAGGAGCAGGGCGGCGATCAGCATCCTGAAGACACCGGGTCCGGGGAGGGCGAAGACGCGGACGGCGGCGCCCACCACGACACCCGGGAGCGTCCCGGCCACCAGACGCCTCGCCAGGCGGCCGCGCAGAGCGCCGGTCCGGCGGTGGCGCCACAGGGCGCCGGGCCCGGCGACCACGTTGAAGAGCAGGTTCGTCGGGGTGACGGCCGGGCTCGGAACCCCGAGGACACTCAGGTGCACCGGCAGGAGGAACACCGCTCCCGACACCCCGACCGGGGCGGTCACGATCGAGATCAGCAGGCCGGCGACCAGCCCCGCCCCCACCGTCCACTCCACGCCGCTCCCGCTCGTCCGTCGTCCCGGTGCAGTATCGGTGACGATCGGCCGTCCGGCCGGTCCGGCAACAGGATGTTCATGGGGCGCGTCGCCCGTCGAGACACGAACGCCCCGGCCCCCGGCCGAAAGAACCCCGCGTCCGGCCGCTCGGTCCGCCCGGCCACTCAGCCACCCGGTCCGCTCGGTCCACCCGGCCGCTCGGTCCCCCGGTCCGCTCAGTCCACCCGGATCCCCAGGACGCACGCGTCGTCCTCGTGCCCCGCGAGCTGCTCGTCGGCCAGCAGCGTGTCGATCACCTGCCGGGGCGTCGCCGGAGACGACGCCGCGACCACGCGGGCCAGCCGGTCGATGCCCACGGTCACGTCCTCGTCCCTGCGCTCGACCATGCCGTCGGTGTAGAGCACCAGCAGGTCGCCCGGGAGGAGCGGTGTCGACGACGTCTCGTACGCGTATCCCGGCAGTGCGCCGAGGAGCGGGCCGCGCTGCTCGGCGCTCAGCGGCTCGGCGCGGCCGTCGCGGAGGAGCAGCGGCGCGGGGTGCCCGGCGTCGGCCCAGTGCAGGACCTTGTCCTCGTCGAGGTGGCCGGCCACCATCGTGGCCGTATGCCCCGCCGGGTCGCTGCACACCAGCTCGTTCAGCCAGGTCGTGATCTCCCCGGCGGACGCGCCCGTCTGCGCCAGGCCGGCCAGCGCGTGCCGCTGCTGTGCCATCCGCGCCACGGCGTCCAGGCCGTGCCCCGACGCGTCGCCGATCGCCACGAGCACCCGGCCGTCCGGCAGCAGCCGGCACTTGTACCAGTCGCCGCCGACCGCCGCGTCGGGCTCGGCCGGCCGGTAGGAGGCCGCCACGGTCAGCCCGACCGCCGCCAGCGCCTCCGAGTGGGTGGGGAGGATCGCCTCGCGCAGCGCGTCCGCGACCCTCCGTTCCGCTTCCGTCTGCCGCCGCAGCCGGTCCGACTCCCGCTCCGTCTCGGCGAGCCGCCGTCGGCTGCGGATCTGTGGTGTGAGGTCGCGGGCCACCAGGTTGAGTGCCCAGGCCCTGCCGTCCGTCCCGGTGACCGGCCGCCCGAGGAGGTCGAGCGTACGGATCTCGCCCAGGACGACGAAGCGGATCCGGGTCCAGGCGGGTTCCTCGCCCGCCAGGACCGAGGTGAGGAACTCGGCGAGCGCCGTCAGATCGTCCGGCAGCAGCGCGTCGCACAGCTGCTCCAGCGTCCACGGCATGCGCACGTCGGCGTGGAAGATCCGGCTGAGCCCCTCCGACCACGTGATCTTCCCGGAGAGCAGGTCCCAGTTCCCCCACCCCATCGACGCCAGGAACTGCGCGTCGATGGTCAGCAGCTCGGCCTGGCTCTGCACGGGCTGCCACGTCGCCAGCACCTGCTCGCCGCAGCGGGCCGCCGAGTACAGCAGCGGGGCCCGGTGGATCCGGCCGAGCCGCTGTTCGGTGTAGTCCACCACCCGTCCGTGCAGGGGCTTGCCGGTGTCCATCACTTCCGCCAGCGCGGTCAGCAGGCCCGAGTGCGCCGCGCCCGGACGCGCCTCCAGGAACCGCTGGCCCACCTGGTGGTCCGGCTGTTCCAGCCAGTCGGCCGAGCGGACCCGGTTGCCGGCCACGATCCGGAAGTCAAGGACGGCGCCCGCCTCGTCCCACGCCGGTTCGAGCAGCACGGCCGACGCGGGGATCGCGGCGAGCACCGAGCAGACCCCGCTGCCGCCGGGCTCATGGGTACTGCACAGACACGGAGACGCCCCGTCCGCCTCCGCGGACGGCGGGAGCACCGCCAGGGACCGCAGAGGGGATGTCAGTTCCGTACCGGCCGATCCGCCCGGTGGGCGCTCCGCGGTCCTGCGTACGGACGCGCG
Organism: Streptomyces sp. NPDC058664; assembly: GCF_042716635.1. NCBI lineage: Bacteria > Bacillati > Actinomycetota > Actinomycetes > Kitasatosporales > Streptomycetaceae > Streptomyces > Streptomyces sp. NPDC058664. Next base: position 179,247 of record NZ_JBHXRW010000009.1, read on the forward strand.
CAAGGCGGAGACCTCGCGGCTGATCACGTCCTTGAGGGCGTCGACGCTGTCGGGCAGGGGGAAACTCATTCGACCGCCTCCGCGAACCACACGACACGCCGCTCGCCTCGGGGTACCGGCGGCATGTCGCCCGGCTCCGCTGACCACTCGACTGTTGGTGGCGGCCCGTCGGACGCCGGGTCCCGGCCGCCACGAGGCGGGTGCCCGCCGCTCTTCCGTTCATGCGCGGACGGCCGTGCCGGTCACCCGGTCACGTCGAGTCACCCGGATCGCGTCACCCCATCGGAAACGACGGTGTGGTGGTTGCCTCTTGGCGTGCGTCGGGGCGCGCCATACTGGAGGTGTGCTCCGGTCACCGTCGTGCGTCGGCGCCCTGCGGGAGCGAGCCGGGGAGTCCCTGCTCCACCGGGTCGCGGGCCCCGAGGCGCACCGGAAGCGTGATCGCATCCACGGCACGCCCGGCCCGCGCTGGTTCGGCCCCGACCGCCCCGTCCGGGTCGTGCACGGGGACGCGTCGATGTACGTCGGCGGTCTCGCCGCCCTCCTGCTCCAGTCGCTGCACCCGACCGCGATGGCGGCGGTCGCGGCCCACTCGGGCTTCCAGGGGGACCCGTGGGGGCGGCTCCAGCGGACCAGCACGTTCCTGGCCGTCACGACGTTCGGGACCAGCGAGGACGCGGAGCGGGCGGTGGCCCGCGTACGGGAGGTGCACGCCCGCGTCCGCGGCACGACGTCCGAGGGCGTGCCGTACCGCGCCTCGGATCCCCACCTCCTCGGCTGGGTGCACGTCGCCGAGACGGAGTGCTTCCTCAGGGCGCACCAACGGTACGGGCGGGCTCCGCTGGACCCCGCCGACGAGGACGGGTACGTGGCCGACATGGCCGAGGTGGCGCGGCGCCTGGGCGCGGAGCGCCCGCCCGGGACCCGCGCCGGACTCACGGCCCGGCTGGCCGAGTACCGGCCCGAACTGCGCGCCACCCCCGAGTCCCGGTCGGCGGCGCGCTTCCTGCTGTCGGAACCGCCGCTGCCCGCGCTCGCCAGACTGCCCTACGGGTTCCTGGCGGCCGCGGCGGTCGAGCTGCTGCCCGGCTGGGCACGGGCGGCCCTGGACCCGCCGGTCGCCACACGGCTCACGCTGCCGCTGGCCCGCCCGGGAGGCCACGCGGTCACCGCCGCCCTCCGCTGGGTGATCACGGCCACGCCGCCCCCGCCCTCGCCCGCGTGACCGGGGGAGCGAGGGGGGCGGCCTCCTCGCACCGCCGTATCGCGCGTGGTGAGCGTGTCGTACGCGGGTAGAGTTGTGGACCGGGAGTGCGGCGTACCGCCGCCTCCCGATGCCGTGTCGGGGCCGATGGCGCCCCCGGCGAAGATCCGACGCCTGCGGGAGAGAAGCGTGCGCGAGCCGATGCCGCCCGGCGCTGCCGCCTGTCCGCCGTGACGCTTCGCCCCGGGAGCTGAGCCGGTCACGCCGACCGCGGACCCTCGCTCGACCCCGTCTCCGCCCATGTCTCCCGGCTCCGCCGCACCTCCTCGGAGCACCCGCTTCCGGCCCCGCCGCGCACCCTCGGGGCCATCCGCCTCCGGCCCCGCCGCGGACCCTCGGGGTCATCCCCTCCCGGCCCCGCCCCCAGGGGCATCCGCTTCCGGCCCCGCCCCTGGGGGGCCGTCCGCGGGGCGCCGCCCGGCTCCTCCGCTTCCCCGCACGCCCCCGGTCCCCGACCCGGGGCGTGCCCGAGTTCGACAGGTCTCCGTCCTTTGTCCTCTCCCGCCTCCGCCGTGTCCCCGGCCGCGTACCTGCGCGGTCTGAAGCCCGACTGGCTGCGCGATCCGAAGGTCTGGCGCACCGAGGTGCTGGCCGGTCTGGTGGTCGGGCTCGCGCTGATCCCCGAGGCGATCTCGTTCTCGATCATCGCCGGGGTCGACCCGGCGGTCGGTCTGTTCGCCTCCTTCACCATGGCCGTCGTCCTCTCCGTCGTCGGCGGACGGCGTGCGATGATCTCCGCCGCCACCGGAGCCGTCGCCCTGGTGATCGCCCCGCTGAACCGGGAGCACGGTTTCGGCCACCTGGTCGCCGCGGTCATCCTCGCCGGGGTCTTCCAGGTCCTCCTCGGCGCGCTGGGGGTGGCGAAGCTCATGCGGTTCATTCCGCGCTCGGTGATGGTCGGCTTCGTCAACTCCCTCGCGATCCTGGTCTTCGTGGCGCAGATCCCCGAGCTGTGGAACGTGCCGTGGGCCGTGTACCCGCTGTTCATCGGCGGTCTCGTCCTCATGGTGTTCTTCCCGAGGGTCACGACCGTGGTCCCGGCGCCGCTCGTCTCGGTCGTCGTCCTCACCCTGGTCACCGTCGCGGCCGGGATCGCCGTTCCGACCGTCGGCGACAAGGGGGCCCTGCCGTCCTCCCTGCCGGTACCGGGCCTGCCCGACGTGCCGTTCACCCTGGACACCCTGACCACCATCGCCCCGTACGCCTTCGCCATGGCGCTCGTCGGCCTGATGGAGTCGCTGATGACCGCGAAGCTCGTCGACGACATCACCGACACCCACTCGAACAAGACCCGTGAGTCCGTCGGGCAGGGCGTCGCCAACATCGTCACCGGCTTCTTCGGCGGCATGGGCGGCTGCGCCATGATCGGCCAGACGATGATCAACGTGAAGGTCTCCGGCGCCCGCACCCGCCTCTCCACGTTCCTGGCCGGCGTGTTCCTGCTGGTGCTGTGCGTCGTGTTCGGCCCGGTCGTCTCCGACATCCCGATGGCCGCCCTGGTCGCCGTCATGATCATGGTGACGTTCGCGACCTTCGACTGGCACTCCGTCGCCCCGAAGACGCTCAGGCGGATGCCCGCCGGGGAGATCGCCGTCATGGTGATCACCGTCGTGTGCGTGGTGGCCACCCACAACCTCGCCGTCGGCGTCGTCGTCGGCTCCCTCACCGCCATGGTCGTCTTCGCCAGGCGCGTCGCCCGCGTCGCCGAGGTCACCGCCGTGACCGACCCCGACGGCACCACGGCTCGTTACCGGGTCACCGGCGAGCTGTTCTTCGCCTCCTCCAACGACATCGTCGGGCGGTTCGACTACGCGGGTGACCCGGACAAGGTCGTGATCGACCTCTCCGCCGCCCACATCTGGGACGCCTCCTCCGTCGCCGCCCTGGACGCCGTCGAGACCAAGTACGCCCAGCGCGGCAAGACCGTCGAGATCACCGGCCTCAACCACCCCAGCGCGGACCTCCACAGCAGGCTCACCGGCGAACTGACCGGCCACTGACGGGCCCGACGGCGCTCGGCCGGCAGGGCGGGGGCCCGCCCTCCTCCCTCCCCGCCCCGAGTGGTCCCGCCGATGGGGAAGGGGGACGCTGGAACCAAGGGCGTCCGGGTGCCGAGGGCGTGCCGAACGGAACGCCTGCCCGGTCGCGAAAGGCCGCGCCATGCGCATGCTGCTGAAGGTTCAGATGGACACGCAGGCCTCCAACGAGGCCATCAGGCAGGGCAACCTGCAGAAGCTGATGGAGACCGCGATGAGCGAGCTCCGCCCCGAGGCCGCCTACTTCGGCACCGAGAACGGCTGCCGCACGGCGTACCTGTTCATCGACCTGGCCGATCCCTCCCAGATGCCGAAGTTCTCGGAGCCCTTCTTCCTGGAGCTGGGCGCCAGGATCTCGTACACGCCGGTCATGAACCAGGAGGACCTGCGCAAGGGCCTCGGCGCGCTCTCGGCCGGGAAGTGAGCCGGGGGAGTGAGGACGTCCGAGCGCGCGTGCGCACGTGACGCCGCCGGAGGTCACCCGGCGGGGTGACCGGCACTGTCCGTGTGTCCCGCCTGGCTGGAGAACTTGTTCAGGAAGACGTCGTACCGGCCGTCGGAGCGCTGCGTGAGCGTCGCGCCGTCCTGCCAGATCCCGTTCTCCGCCCACCACTGGGAGCCGGCCGGATCGCCCTGGTTCTGGTGGATGTTGTGCATCCCGAGGTCCTTCTCGGGATCGTCCTCGAAGGGTTCGCCGAAGACGAGGACGCGTCGGCCCGGTACGAGCATCGGCTCCAGGGCGTCGGCCGCGTCGACGTTGGAGCCCGCGTGCCAGGGCCGTGAGCCGAGCAGGTCGAGGAGGTCCTGCAGCCAGGACGGCGGGCGGCGCTGGAACAGGAGGCCGGCGCGGTCCACCAGTTCCGGGTGGCGCAGGTAGTCGAGGGCGCCGGACTCCGGCGTGGAGGCGAGGTCGTGGTAGCCCGGGGCGAGGGCCGTGGCCGCCCCGACCAGGCCGGCGTCCAGGGTGAAGGTCTTCCACTGGACCCCCACGTTGGACTTGTGGCTGTCGACGTCGATGGCGCAGTGGTAGCGCCCCTCGGGCGCGTCCACCTCCAGGTTGACGTGGAACCAGCGGCCCTGGCTGTCCGGCTGGTCGCGGTAGTGGCCGTGGAGGGTTCCCGCGAGCACGCCGTAGCTTGCGAAAGGCATGGCGCAAGTGAAGCACCCGCCACCACGTCGGGCATGTCGGAGGTGACGTTCCGTACGCGGCCCGCAGCCGTGCCCGCCGGTCCGCTGACCTCGGGAAACGCAGGTGAACCGCACCGCCGGCCCCTGATATATTCGTACCCGTCGCCACCGCGGATGATCGTCCTCCGGAGCGACGCACACCTGTCCAAGTGGCGGAATGGCAGACGCGCTAGCTTGAGGTGCTAGTGCCCTTTATCGGGCGTGGGGGTTCAAGTCCCCCCTTGGACACGGATGTACCGTCGAAGTGGGGGGGGGGGGGGGTACGCGGCCACCCCCCACACTGTGTTGGGGACCAACACAACCGG